>DASTWL010000065.1 GCA_035765895.1 Verrucomicrobiia bacterium
CTTGCCCACGGTCCAGCAATCGAAGAACTCGTCCATCACCAGCAAGCCCAGCCGGTCGCACAGGTCGAGAAACTCGGGCGCCACCGGATTGTGGCTGGTCCGAATGGCATTCACCCCCAGCTCCTGCAGCCCCTTCAGCCGCCGCTCCCAGACGCTCAACGGCACGGCGGCCCCCAGCGCGCCGCCGTCGTGATGCAGGCAGACGCCCTTGAGCAGCACCTTGCGACCGTTCAGGACAAAGCCTTGCTCCGCGGTAAACTTCGCGTCGCGGATGCCGAAGGCCAGCGTTTCTTCATCGAGCGTCTGACCCGCTGTGTTTACCTGCACCACGGCCGTATGCAAATCCGGATGCGTGACATCCCAAAGCTGCGGCGCCCAAGGCAGCGTCACGTCGAACGACACATCAGCCGTTTTCCCGGCGCGAACCGTCACCAAACCAGAATCACCCGAACACGCGTAACGCCCGTCCGGCGCCGAATGCGGCGGTCCCTGAATCCGGGCGCGAACCGTGATTTCCCGGTCCTGGCCCGACGTGTTGCACACGGTGGTTTGCACCCGGATGACGGCCCGGTTGGTTTCAATGACCGGCGTGGAAATGAACGTGGCGTGATCATCAAAATGCACCGGGTCCGTGGTCACCAATCGCACATGCCGGTAGATGCCCGCGCCGGAATACCAGCGGGAAGCCGGCTGCGCCGACGTGTCGGCGCGCACCGCGAGCAGGTTCGTGGCACCCGCCTCAAACTTGAGCTGCGGCGTGAGTTCGTAGCGAAAACTGACGTAACCGTTGGGACGATGGCCAAGCCGGTGGCCGTTGATCCACACGTCGCTGTTCGCCATGATGCCATCAAACTCGACGAACACACACTGCTTTGCCGCACTGGCCGGCAGGGTGAACGCCTTGCGATACCAACCCACTCCCGAGGGCAGAAAGGCCCCCGCCCCGCCCGTTTTGTTCGTCTTCGCAAACGGGCCTTCGATGCTCCAATCATGCGGCAGATCCAGCGTGCGCCAGGCGGAGTCATCGAACACGGCCGCTTCCGCGCCCTTTGCGTCGCCTTTGAAGAAGCGCCAGCCGGGATCGAAACTCAGGCTGGTGCGCGGCATCGTGGCCGCCGCGACGGCCGCGGATGTTTCGGGCGCCATGTCGTAACCGGAGCCATTCCCGCCGTCGGCCATCGGATTGCGGTTCGTCTGCGCTCTGGCCGCCAGCAGTCCCAGTGAGACGAGCAGCGCCGTCAAAATCCGGCAGTGCAACCGGAATCCCAACCGATTGGGGAAGGACGAAAATCGCCATGTGCCCGGCCCGAGTGGTGTCATTTGCTTCAGAGCCTCGCCACAAAACGCGGGGCTGTCTTGTCACCACTTCTGGCGACAGCGACAAAAGATTTTGCCCGAGCCGGGTCGCAAGCGCTCGCCTCACGGCTTCACGCCACGCAGCGTCACTGTAGCCGGCTTGAGCCCCGCTGATTCCGCAATCAACGTGATCTTGCCGGGCTGGCCAGCCTTGGCGCGCACGATGACGAGCGCGAGCCCGTTGAAAGCCTTGCGCTGCGGTGCCTGGAAGGATTCAAAGCTCGTCGCGTCGCCGTTGTCGGTGGCGACAATCTCACCCGGTCCCTCGACGCGGAAATGGATTTCATTGTTCGCGCGCGGCACCATGAGTCCGGCCTTGTCGGCCACCTTCACCGTGACGAACGACAAATCCCGGCCGTCCGCCGTCAGCTTCGCGCGGTCGGGCGACAGGAGGAGCTTCGTCGCCGGCCCGGTTGTTTTCATCACGTCGGTCGCCCACTTTTTGCCGTTCTTGTAGGCGACAACCTTGAGTTCGCCGGGTTGATAGACGACGTCGTCCCACCGCAGGCGGTATTCGAGCGGCCCCTTCTTTTTCCGGCCGAGCGATTTGCCGTTGAGGAACAGCTCCGCCTCGTCGCCGCTGGTGTAAACGTGGACGGGCGTCACCTGCCCCACGCGTTCGGGCCAGTTCCAATGCGGCAGAATGTGCGCCATCGGGAAGTCCGGCCGCCAGTGCGCCTGATACAGGTAATAGCGATCCTTGGGGAAGCCCGCGAGATCGACGATGCCGAAATAGCTGCTGCGCGACGGCGTGCGAATCCGGCCCAGCTCCTGCAGTTCTTTTTCGGCGCGCGCCTTGTCGGCGGGATTCGAGTAGTTGTTCAGGTTGCTCAGGTCCGCGTTGTAGGGCGTGGGCTCCCCGAGATAATCGAACCCGGTCCAGACGAACTCACCCGCCACGAACGCATTCTTATCCTGCCCGCGAAACTCCGTGTCCGGCGGCATCGCCCAGGGCGGGGCATACAAGTCGTAGGAGCTGACTTGAAAATCCGCCAGGCCCTTGGACTTGTCGTTGCTGACGGGGAAAAAATATTCGCCGCGCGAGCTGACGCACGACGAGGTTTCGCTGGCAAACAGCGGAATGCCCGGATTCGCCGCGCGGAATTTTGCGTATTCGCCGGGTTTGTAGTTGTAGCCGAACACGTCCACAATCTTTTGAAAGCCGTTGTAACCGGCCTCGGTGTGGTTGCAACCCGCCGTCACGGGCCGCGTGGTGTCCTCGCTGTGGACGATTTCCGCCAGGTCGCGGGCCACGTTGAAATGGCCGGGGTTCGCCTGCTCGGGAATCTCGTTGCCGATGCTCCACAAAATCACGCACGGATGGTTGCGGTCGCGCCGGAGCCAGGCCCGCACGTCGGCTTCGTGCCAGTCGTTGTAGAGCAGGTTGTAGTCGTTGCGCTTCTTCCGCATCTGCCACGCATCGAAGGCCTCGTCCATGACGACGAAGCCCATGCGATCGCAGAGGTCCAGCAGCTCGGGCGCCGGCGGATTGTGGCTGGTGCGAATGGCGTTGCAGCCCATCGCCCGCAAAATCTCCAACTGCCGTTGCAACGCGCGGGTGTTGATGGCGGCGCCGAGCGCCCCCAGATCGTGGTGGTCGCAAACGCCGTTGAGGCGCAGCCGCTCGCCGTTGAGCAGAAACCCGTTGTCGGTCGTGAATTGAATCGTGCGAATGCCAAAGGGCGTTTCCACCTGGTCAACGACCTGGCCGCCCTGTTTGACCGTCGTCACGGCGACGTAGCGGTTCGGCTGGGCCACGCTCCACAGCCTGGGCTTGGGAATCACCATGGTTTCCTCCGCCAGCGAAGCTTCGCCCGGTGCGATTTTCAATCCGCCCATAAGCATCGTGGCCACGGCCTTGCCCGTGCGTTTGCCATCGGCGTTCAACGGGTAAAGCGCTGTTTCGACGTCAGCGTCCACGTCCTTGGCGAGGTTGTTCTGCACGTCGACCTTTACCAGCACACTGGCCGAGGCGGCGTTGACCTGCGGCGTGGTCACAAACACGCCCCAATGCCCCACATGCAGGGGCGCCGTCTTGACGAGCCAGACATTGCGATAGAGGCCGGCGCCAGGATACCAGCGGGAGGATTCCGGCGGCGTGTCGAGCCGGATGGCGATGACGTTCTCCGCGCCCGCCTTCACGAACGGCGTCAAATCCACCTGCCACGACGCATAACCGTAAGGCCAGCCGCCCACGAACTGGCCGTTCAACCACACGCTCGCGTAAGACATCGCGCCGTCCACATCGAGGTAGATTTGCTTGCCCGCGTCGGCGGCGGGCAGCGTAAAGTGCTTGCGATACCAGACCGGCCCCCACCACTTCAGCTTGCCGGTTTCACCCGGGTATTCCTGCTGGAACGGGCCTTCAATCGCCCAGTCGTGCGGCAACGTCACGGCGCGCCAGTTGGCGTCCGCAAAGTCCGGCTGCGTGTAGGCCACGTCGGCACCGACATTGCCCTCGGGACGGGTCGCGCGCTGGGCTTCATCCGCCTTGAACGGCGCCGCCGTCGGCAGCAGCCACGGCTTGAGCGTGGCGTAGCTCAGTTGGTTGGTCACGCCCGCCGGATCGTCCTTGGTGAACCGCCAGCCGTCGTCGAAGGAAAGGCGTTCCCGCCCGGCCCAGGCCGTGCACAACCCGGCCATCACACAGGCGAGACTTGGGAAGACAACCAAACGGACGAAAAGCGGGCGAAGGGGATTTGTTGGGCGTCGCATAGTTCGGCCTTTGATGCAGGAATATCGCGCCGAATTCAATGTCCAAGTGTGCTGGACGCGCATGTTCGGTTGGGATGTAGTTCAAGGCGCCCGCCGCAAGCCTTCGGCGCGCACCACCCACTGGCCATTGTCAGGAAAGCCCGGTGCGTTTCGTTGCGGCGCACCGTCCCAACCGGCGGCCATCATGGCGGTGGCGTAAAGCAGGCCACCATTGCCGGGCAGATACAGCGGCAGATTGGGACGCTGATAATTATGGCCGTTGGCCAGGAAATGGTTTTTTGGCGTGTCGAGAAACAACGCATCCAAGGCCCGCTCGGGTTCACCGACGCGCGCGGCGGTCATGGCCAGCACCGGATAATCCCAGCCCCACGTGCTGGGCCAGTCCCACGTCTGCCAAACGCGGTCGAGCGTCGCCCGCATCGTGGCCGGCTGGATCAAATCCGTCGGTGGCAGCACCCCGAGTGCGCATAACATGGACGGATGATCGTGCGTCACCGTGTAAGGCGGCGTTTCAATCGCCGCGTAAACGCCGTCGCGAATTGTAGGTTGCGCCAGGTGCGCCGCCACATCGTCCCATTTGACCTGCGGCGGCAGCCCCAGTTCCCGCCGCCACGCCCGCGCCACGTTCAGGGCCCACTGCCAGTAGGCGAGTTCGTAGGTGGGATTGAAAATCTTCGCCCGGTCCTTCCCGTAACTTTCCTGGGCCGGAATCACCGGCGGCCCGAGCACGTAACGATTCCCTGCCCGGTCCCAGACCGCGTAATCCGCCATGAAATCAGCGGTTTCAAACACGAGGTCGCGATACTTTTCCAGCGTCCGGCGGCCCGGATGCGCGCGTCGCAACAGTTCGGCGTAGAAGATGGGATGCGGCTGTTCCCAGATGAGAAACGCCGCGATGCTGCTGGGCGACTGGTCGCCGGCCGGATCAGTCATCTTCGGCCAGCGCGCGCCGACGTAGCCCTGCGAATGGGCCAGTTCGCGCGCGGCCGGGAGAATCTTCTGATACCACGGCAGGCTGCGTTCGAGCAGGGCCTCGCGTCCCCACAACGCAAAATGCGCGGCGTGCCACCAGTGCATTTCGAGATGCGGTTTGCCGAACCAACTGTTCTCCACCAACCCCGTTTCCTGCGGCGGCATCGAACCGGCGCAGTTGATGGCCGTGAGGTATTGCGACAGCACAATGCGCCGTTCCAGTTCAAACCAGCGCGCGTCCTTGCTGCCCGACAGGTCGATGGCGCCGCCGTCCTTCCAAAACTGCACCCAATGTTTTGCCGCCGCCCGTTTGACCGCGGCGAAATCCGGCAGCCCGCCAATCTTCGGCTGCGGCGAAAACGCGGCCACGAATTCCAGCGCCGTCACTCCGCCCCTGCCGGTCGCGGCTTCCGCTGAGGCGGCCAGGATGAACTCGTGCGAGCCGGCGGTTTCCAGAGTCGCGCCCCGGCTGAACGCCAGCGCGACCGAATACGTCGTCGCGTCCAACTGCCGGGCAAAATCCACGCGCCGGCCATGACGCGTCAGGCGCGTTTCATGCCGCTCCGGATGATTCCAATCGTCCGCATTCAACCAGTCGCCCGCCGCGTAGGGAAAGGCGAGACGCACGCGGAGTTGCGGCGTGGCCAGCAACGGCGACTCGATGCGGACGGCCATCAAGTCGCGCTCCGGATGGCAGACAGTCAGCACGCGCACCGGCTGGCCGTCCAACGTGAAGCGGCTTTCCAGCAAGCCGGACCACAAATCCAGCGTCTGCACCGGGGCGGCCAGGTTCGTGATGGCCACGGGCGAACCATCCGCATGCTGCAACCGCAGACCGATGCGCGCCAGATCCAGCCGGTGCGGGTTGGCCCGCAACCACTGGCTCGCCGCGTGCGCGCGCGAGGATTTCCCGGGATCACTTTCGCCGTCCACCGCGCCGTCGGCATACGGCACCGGCCGGCCGTGGGTGTCGTAATTCACCAGCACATCCTTCAGCGTAAAGTTTTCCGGGTTCGGAAAACTATGCCAGCCCCACTGCGACATCGTGGCCAGGCGCATGCCTTGTGCATGGAACTCCGGGAACGTTTGCAGGCCCGTGATGTCCGCCGTGAAGGCAAACTCGCCGTTGCCGACCGACAACGGCGTGAGCGGATCGGCGCGGGTCAGGACGATGTTGTGCCGCGTAACCAGCGCGTGCCGGTCGATGGGTTCAGCGGAGGCATTGCGGGCCGCGGCCCCGGTGTTGAGGGCGGCCAGGAGAAGAACGAAGGCACGCGTTGCACGAAACGGAAACATGCCGTCATGAGGCCGGGTGAGGCCTACTTGAAGTTTGCCGCGCATGGTTTTCAGACGCACTTAAATCCCTCGTGTTCAATTCACGTGAGACATTTTCAACAGCCTGCCTAGCAGCTCTGGCGGGAGTCTGGGCGAAGGAGCGGCCAGCGCGAGAAGGGGCGAGGGCAGGAAAATCTCAGTCACCGAAGGGGATTAACGCCCATGCTTTTAACACCTTCATCACACACTTCAATCTGAACATCGTAACTATCTATTGCGTTTACGTCCGTTGCTACAAAATGATATTCGTTGCTGACCATGTAACTGAATTTCATGTGGTCAAATACCGCAATGCGTCCGGTATTTGAGTAGGCTAAACCTGACGTAATACCAAATTCTCCGCCTGATAGCATTGTAAGACTTCTGGAGCCTGATGGCTTGCTCACTATAAAAGCGAGGCGGCGCCTGTCTGTGGAAAGAAGCAATCCAATCTTACCGTCGGGCGCCCAACACGATAAATCGAACTCACGCTTCACTTCCTTAGGAACCGACTTTGACTGGTTTGCCTCATTACGATTATTATCAATTGAATTTACTGATGTGCATCCAGAAATGATAAAGATTGCCGATAACAATGCCAACCAGACTTTATCCACCTTCACGATTGCTTTCATGTTAAAAGTATAAAAGAAAATATTCATCTTTGTAGTTATGAAACTAGCCCATTAAGAATTGCTATTGGATACCACTCACCCTGGCGATAAGACGTCTGGCCGTTCACCGCCACTGAATTGGTCACCAGCGCCATCCCCATTACATCCACGACCCCGGCCACGGTCCGATTGGTGTATTGATTGAGCAGGGTCACGGTGTAGTTATTCGTTTGCAGATTCTGACCGTTCTGGTCGCCACCCGCCCGAGTCTGCTGCCGGTTCCCGAGGTCGTCAAAAGCATATTCAATACGGCGCGCGCAGCCGGAAGAACAGGCTGCCGTGGGCGGGGTCGAATGGCAACGTGAACCGGTTCGTTTGCGTGGAGTCGGAGAGGATGAACCAGTTCGTGCCCAAGCCGGCGCCGGGCGCGTTGGTCTGCGCCTGCAAGACCCAGCCGGTATGGTCCGACGGCCAGAGCAACTGCAACTGACCGGCGTTCGCCGTCACGCCCAGTTGCGGCGGACTCGCGGACACCGGGCGGGCGGCGACGGGCGCGGAATCAGCGCTTTCGCCCGCTACGTTGAGCGCCGACACCGTGAAGTAATACAGCGTGCCGTTGGTCAGCGGCGCGCTGACCACGCTGGTTCCGGCCACGTTCGTCAGCGTGGTGTAAGGACCGGCCGGCGCCGGGGCGCGTTTCACGTGGTAACTGGCCGCGTTGGGGGCGGTGGTCCATTGCAGCTCCACCTGTGCATCGCCAGCGAGCGCCATCAGATTCGCAGGCGCGGCGGGCGGAACAGTCAGCTGGGAAATTTCCGCCGCACTCAACGCGCGGTTGTAAATGCGCAACTCATCCACCGCGCCGGCCATGCCGGGATCGCTCCACTGCGACCGGCCCAGGTAGTTCGACACGGTGTTGCCCAAGGTGGAAGGCCGCAGCGTCATCGCGCTGTTCGTTCCCACCGGCGCGCCGTCCACATAAAGGATGCCGACCGGGCCCGTAAGCGTCACCGCCACGTGATGCCAGACGCCGGTCGTCAGCACCGTCGGGCAGTTGATCTGTTCCTCGCTCCCGTTCGAGCGCCGCGTGATTGCATAGCGGACGGTGTTGCCGCCGTAGCTCGCCGGGGTCAGGAACATGTAGGTGCCCGTGCCCGAACCGAAATCGAAGACGCGCGACCACGGGACCAGCGTGTCCAGCTTGACCCACGCGGCGATGGTGAAGTCGTTCAGGTTGCTGACCACGCCCGTCGGCAGGCGCACGAAGCCATTCGCGGTGCCGTCGAGATGAACGGCGTTGCCCGACTTTCCGGCCACCCAATTCGCCCCGGAGCCGAGCGCGGCCGCGTTGGTGCCGGCATCATCCGCAGCCGTCGAGCCGTCGGTCTCATCGAACGTCCAGTGCGCGTAGAGGTCGAACGGGTGCGTGGTCACGACGGATGAATTGCCGCTTTCGCCCGCGACGTTGACCGCCGACACGACGTAGTAATACGGCACGCCGTTCGTGACGGTGGCATCGGTGTAAACGGGCGCCGGCACGCCGCTGGCAATCGTGATAAACGGTCCGCCGGCGGCACCGGAGCGTTTGACGTTGTAACTGGCCGCGGCGGGCGAACCGCTCCACGTCAGGACGACGCGCGCGTTGTCCGGCCGGGCTGCCAGTCCAATGGGCGGGGACGGCGCGTTCGCGACCGGACCGTCCAGTTCGAGGCAGTCGTAAGCCCAGCTCGCGCTCAGCCACGGGCCGAGGTCGCCCGAGCCGCTCACGGGATTGATTTGCAGTGTGTTCTGCCCCACGACGAGCGCGCTGGCCGGAATGTTGAACGTATAGAGGTAATTATTCTCCCGATACGTGCCGACGGTGATGCTGCGCGTCTTAGGCTGCGACGGCGCGCCGGAGTAGGACGAGTTCCAACTGTTGACGGTAATCTGCGGGCGGCCGCCGTTGTAGGCGCAGGTCGTGCCGAGGCGCAAGGTCAGCGGCGTGATTTGATTCGCGGCCAGGTTGAATTGGATGACGGCGGGTGAGTTCGTGCCGCGGAATTGCACGCACGGAAACTGGCTGGCGCTGTTGCTCTCGATGACGAAGGGCCACGGCGCCCAGTTGCTCATCCGCACGTCCGACGGATGCATGGTCGTGAGCCGGTCGGCGTTCAACAGGCCGGCGGGCGTGCCGTCCCATTCGCCAAGCTTCCAGATGAACGTTGGCGCGGGCGCGGTCGAAACGAGATTCAACGTGTTCGTCATCCCCGCGCTCACGCTCACCGGCGCGGTGGCCACGGCGAGTTCCTGTTTGTAAAGCGTCGCCGTATAGGTGCCCGGCAGCATCAACAGCGAAGTGAAACCGCCGTTTGTCCCGGCCACGGTCCAGTATTGCGCCTGCTCGTTCGCGAAGCCCACGACCGGCTGAAAGCCTGCGGGCACGCCAGCGACCGTGCCTTTGACGATGCCGCGGCCGGCGGCGGGAACCCATCCGACCAGGTTCAAGCCGCCGGTTTCGATCCAAGAATAATCCAGATTGGTTTCCGGTAGTCCGCCGCCGGTGAACACCAGCGCATACGGGCCGTTCAGGATGTTGGTGCGAAACGGCTCGGTCTGCCCTTCGCCGTAGTTGATGATGTAGGTGATTTCCTGGTCGGTGCCGCACTGGTTCAACAGGCTGCGATAGAAGGGCCCGCCGGAATCACCTTCGTGACTGCTCCGGTCCATGAAGACGCCGACGTTGTTGCCCGTCGCGCCGATGAAGGCCCAGTCCAGCAGGCGCATGTTGGAATAATGCTTCGAGCGCGTGGTGCCGTCGGCCATGCCGAAGATGTCGCCGGATTCGATGGCGCCGGTGTTGTTGCGGATGTCCGACGGCGGCGGACCGTTGGGCAGCAGGCTGGACGGGATGCGGACGATGAACCGGCACAATGCCTGCGCCTCCGGCTCCTGCGTGAAATGCGTGGCCATGTAGATGACCGGATCGCCGTTCCGCGCCAGGTAGTAATGGGTCAACACGCCCTGCCCGCTGGCGGGGTCGCCGCTCACGACGGTGATTTTGAGGTGGTTCGTGCCGTAAACCGTGGCGCTGACGGTCACGAGGTTGGTGTAGTTGTAAATCCAGTCGAAGCCGGAGTTGATCTGCGAGCCGCGCGACTGGTCCTGATACTCGACGCCGTTGTAAACCAGGCTCATCAGGTCGCCGGCCGACTGCGTGCTCGAACCATTGTCCGTGCGGCGGACCTTGAAGACCAAACCGGCGCCGGTATCCACCTGGTAATAATCAGCCGCCGTGGTCAGCCCAAACGCGGCTCTCACCTCCCCCGAAATCAAAAGACCGGCGGCCAGCGCGAGGACAAACAAAGCCAGCCGGCATCGCCGGATGCTTTCCTGCGCGGTTCGCCACCGTGAACTCATGAAAGCCAATGACACGACGAATGAAGGTTAGTTCACGCCGCGGGCGCTTTGCCGGGGCGATGGGTTGCTCGGGCCGGCGGCGGTGCGCACGGCGGTGTCCTCGGGCGCGCTCACCACTTCGCCATTCACCCGCACGTTGACGAACTTCAGCCCTGTCGCGTGTTCCACGGTGAAGCCGCTGGCCGCGTCGATGCTCACGTTCTCCAGCGTCACGTTGCGGAGCGGGCTTTCGGGAAGGCCCACCAGCCGGCCGGCAGACTGGCAGTGCGTCGCCCTGAGGTTGCGCACGGTGATGTCGCGAAACACCGGCGTGCCGATCTCCGGCGGCACGGGCGTGCGAAATGCCTCGGGCAGCCACGTCTTGGCCAGCGCGTTCATGTTGAAGTTGAACACGGACGCAATCCCGTCCGCCTCGATGTTCTCGTAAACGATGTCCTCCACCACGCCTCCGCGGTCCATCTTCGTCTTGAACCGCACGACTTCCTGACAGCCGTCTTCGGCCCGGCAATCCGACACGCGCACGTGGCGAATCCCGCCCGACGTCTCGCTGCCAATGACGACCAGCCCGGCGGCGTGGCCCACGCGGCAGTTTTGCACCACCACGTTCTCGGTGGGCCGGTTCACCCGCAACCCGTCGGCGTCACGGCCGGCCTTCAAACAAATCGCATCGTCGTCGCAGACAATGTCGCAGTTCGTGATGACCACGTTGCAGGTGGAATCGATGTCAATGCCGTCCGAACTGGCCGCCTTCACGCCGTCGTGGTGGGCCCGCACCTTGAGGCCATCCACCAACACGCCGTCGCAATAGGTCAGTTGCAGGTGCCAGAAGGCGGAATCCTTCATCAACACGTCGCGCACGGTGACGTTTCGCGAGCGGATGATGTGCACGAGCCGCGGCCGGCCAACCTTGAAATGCGGGTCGAGGCCGTCCGGTTCGGCGCGGCGCACGCCCCAGTATTCCTGCCACCAGCGCAGACCCGAGCCGTCGATGGTGCCCGGGCCGGACAACACCAGATTGGTGACCGAATCCGCGTTGATGAGCGCCGCGGGCCATTTCATTTCCAGCCCGGCAATGCGCGTGTTGATCCACGGATAATCGTTCGTATTTTCGGAACCCTTCAGCACGGCGTCCTGTTCCACACACAGGTTCACGCCCGGCTTCAAGAAAATCGAGCCGGTGACAAACGTTCCCTTGGGCACCACCAAGGTGGCCCCACCCGCCGCGGCGCAACGGTCAATGGCCCGTTGAATCGCGGCCGTGTTGAGCGTCCGGCCGTCGCCGACGGCGCCAAATTCGGTGATGCTGCGCCGCGCGGGCGCAGCCGGTGTGGCTCGGGTGCAGCCAGCCAGCAGTCCGCCGAGCACCAGCCCGGCCAACAATCCCTTCACGCTCACTCTGCCAATCATTGCTGCCACTTTCACTTGCTCCCGTTGCCTGCGGTTTGGGCCGGCGCCACTTCGACCGCATAGACCTGCGGCGAACCGTCGAAATTCCCGCGGAACACGATCCACTGGCCATCGGGAGTGAAATGCACATTCGGCTCCAGTTGGTAATTGTGCCCGGCCATGTTGACGAGGTGCTCGCCGCGCAACGTGCCATCGGCCTGCGGCGTGAACAGCCAGATCCATTTGCCGTCGGTCGCATGCGCCACGTTGCCGGGACCGCCGCCATCCCCGGCAAACCGGCGTTGGTCGCGGGAGATGTTGTAGTGCACCGACCATTCATCCCGCGCCAGGGGGTAACGCGTCTCGCGACCGGTGGCGAGATTCACCCCGGCGAGGAAGAACGTCTGGCCGCGCGGCATTTGCAGGTCGAACCACGCCGTCCTGCCATCCGGGCTCCAGAATTCGTGGCCGGCGATTTCCATTGGCATGGTGCGGGAGTGCATGAGGCGGAGTCCGGAACCATCCGTGCGAATCTGCCAGATGCGGTCCACCAGATGCCACGGACCTTCATGACAAAACATCAACAAGGTCGGATCGGTGGGCGAAAACTGCACGTGCCCAAGCCAGCCTTCATACCGGTAAAATGAATGCGTCCGGCCGGAACTCACATCCACCGTGAACAGTTGCTGGGGACGCTTCGCCGCGAAGATCGTGTTGAACCATTCCGATTTGGGCCGGCCGCGCGTCTCGATGCGCGGGCCGGACTCCACATAAGTCCCGGCGAGCAGGGTTTCGTCGGCGTTCAACGTCGAGATGTGCCAGCCCGGCGGCAGCGTGGCGACGACGCGGGTGGCCTTGGTGTCAATGTCGGTGGCGCAAACCTCCCGACCGCGTTGGTAATACACGCGGCGGCTATGCCGGGCTACCACGCCCTGCCCGGCACCCGCCTCAGTCAGCGATTCGAGGCGCAGCGTCTCGAGATCCACGCTGTAAAGGCGGTTGCTGGCGCCCGCCTGGGTGTTCTCAAACACCATCTTGTCCCCCGACGGCGTGAACGCCTCCTGATGAAAGTAGAAACTCTGGCTTTCACCGGGCAGGCGGGAGAGTCGGATGACCCGATGGCCTGTCGCGGGGTCAATCCAGTCATCGCGCAGTCCGGCGGTTTTGTCCGCTGCACCGGTGCGACAGCCCGTCACCGTGATGAGCGCGCTCAGTCCGGCGGCGCCGAGAACAGCGATCGTTTTCACCAGCCGCCTTTCTTCGCCCACGGATTGTCCGTGCGGAACGACGAGGCCGGCAGTCCGGCGCCATTGGCCAGGTTCGGCTGCGCCAGTTCATGCCATCCGAACCGCACCGCTTTGGGCGAGGCGACCGCCGGGCTCGACACCACAACGGAATCGCCGTCAATGCGCGCGTTGGCCGGGACAAACCGGCCGTCTGCTCCCGCGATGGTGAACGAATTCAACGGCTGTCCGTCCCGGGCAACCAGGCCGGCATCGGTCCCGCGAAACCTGACAACGATCCGGTCGGACTGGATCCGCGCGCCATCAAACAGCGGCCCGGTGCAGACGACGTTTCTTTGCCCATAAGTGCGGTTCAATGCGAGCAGTGCCAGGCGCAGGCCCACGTCCTGTTTGTCCGTGGGATGAATGTCCTTCAAATTGTTGACGGTGTCGGTGATGACCGCCATGCCGGTGTGCGGCAGTCGGAGGCAATGCGTCTGCGCTTCCCAAATTTCAGGCAACTCCTCGGGAGAGACAACGCGCGGCGTGGGGCGGTTGCTGTAATACGAGTAAGGCGCGAGTTGCACGTAGTAGAACGGAAAATCCCCCTGCCTCCAGAGTTTGCGCCAGCCGCGGATGAGCGCCTCGAACTTGGCTGCGTAGGCGTCGCCGTCATTGACATCCATGCAGTTGGATTCGCCCTGATACCAGAGCACGCCGCGCAGGGCGAATGGTTTGAGCGGCGCAATCATCCCGTTGTAGAGCACGCCGGGCATCGTGTTGACGAGCTTGTTGGTGCCGGGAGAAAACCCGGCCAGCGACGCCACCGCCGCAACGGAGCGGAAACCCTCCGGCGGCGTCCAGGGCTCCACGCGGGTGCCGCCCCAGGCAGATTCAACCAGGCCGATGGGCACTCCGAGTTCCTGGTGCAGCTTGCGCGCAAAAAAATAGGCCGCCGCCGAAAACTTCAGTGCATCGAGCGAGTTGGAACTGCACACCGTCCAGGTTCCCGCCACATCCGACGCGGGCGTCGCCGCCATGACGCGTTGCGCCTTGAAAAGACGGATGTCCGGGTAAGCATCGCCGGTTGCGAGTTCCGCCTCAAAATTTCCCACCGGCTTCTGACCGCGCTGGAGGCCGATGGGTTTTTCCATGTTGGACTGCCCCGAACAGAGCCAGACTTCGCCGACCAGCAGATTGGTCAGGGTAATGACCGAGCCGTCGCCCGAGATGGTCATTGTTGCCGGCACATTCGCGGTTGTGAGCCGCCGCAATCGCACCTGCCAGCGGCCGTTGGCATCCGCCGTGGCTCGCCGCGTCTGGCCGGCAAAGACCACTGTGACCGGCGCCCGCGGCGTGGCCCATCCCCAAATGGGCACCGGCTGGTCGCGTTGCAGGACCATGTTGCTGTTAATTACATGCGGCAGGGAGAGCGCTGCCCACGCGGAAGCCGCGAGGCCCAGAAAACACAACCACCCCACCGACCGGATCGTAAAACTTCTGCTCATGCGTTTTGATGAACCACACCCGTCGTCCGACAAAATCGCGCTTGGACCAGTGATAAGGCATATCGTGTGCGCGGCTTGGCTCGGCTGTGAAACTAACCGGAAGCGGGGGATTTCGTAGTCGCCAAAATTGGTGAGTGGGTGGGGTATCCGTTCGAGCCGCCTCACGCCCGCGACCTGGCAGCAAAAAAACGGAGCCGGTTCCATAAGAACCGGCTCCAGCATTACCCCAACCCCTGGGGCGACGCGGAGTCACCTTTGGACGCCCGCGTCCCGCCCCTGACACTATTCCTTTCGGCGGCCAAAGGGAGTCGCCAATTCTGGCGACCCGCTCAACCGAGATGCCACGGGGAACGAAATCCGCGGGACAGCAGTTTGGACGCTTCTGGATCGCCGAGAATGACTTCCTTGGCCACGCTCCAACGAATCTTCCGCCCCACCAGCATGGAGATGAGCCCCAGGTGGCCGGGGATGGTCGAGTGATGCGCCACTTCGGCCGGGGTGATCGTGGGCTTCCGGGATTTCACACTCTCGATGAAATTGCGCTGGTGGTTGGATGATTTGATGAGCTTCACCTTGCGCAGTTCGTCCGGCACGTATTTCCAATCCTTCCATTCGGGATTGGAGGCGTCGAAACCGCCGCGATCCACCCAGACCCAGCCGTCGGTGCCGATCCACTTCGTGCCGCTCCGGATGTCCGCGTGTCCGCCGGCCATCGTCATGGTGATGTTCTGCGGGTATTGCAGCTCGATGCGATACTTGGTGCAGGTGTTCCAAACCGCCTTGGGATCGGGAAATTCACCGTGGCCTTCGATCTCGGAGGGCCCGTTGTAATCGAAGCCCATGCCCCAGTGCGCAATGTCGCAATGATGGCCGACCCAGTCCATCAACTGGCCGCCACCCGTGTTGTAATTCCAGCGCCAGTTCATGTGAACGCGCGCCTGGATGTAATCCTCCATCTGCGACGGGCCGATCCAGAAATCGTAGTCCAGTTCCGGCGGCGGCGTGCTGGCGGAAAGCTTCCACGCATCGGTGCCGGGCAGCACCTGCGCCGGGCTCGTGATTTTCTCCGGCAACCCGGACAGCTTTTGCAGGAACGCCGGCTCCGTGCCGGCAAAATCATGGTGCCCCGCGGGCAGACCGACCTCCACGTGCGTGACCTTGCCGATCATGCCGTTGCGGACGATTTCCGCCGCCTTGTGGAAATTGGCGACCGAACGCTGCCACGACCCCGTCTGCCAGATGACCTTGTGCTTGTGCACGGCGCGCACGATGGCCTGCTGTTCGGCAATTGTCTTGGCGAGCGGCTTCTCGCCGTAGATGTCCTTGCCGTGCTTGGCCGCCTCAACAGCCACCAGCGCGTGCCAGTGATCGGGCACGGCGAGCATCACGGCATCGATGTCGCGGCGGGCCATCAACTCGCGGAAGTCATGATACGCGGCGCAATCCTGATTGCCGTAGTGCTGGTTGATCGTGTTGACGGCGCCAGCGAGATGGTTCTTGTCGAGGTCGCAGGCCGCAACCACCTGGCAGTCCGGCAGGTCAAGGAATGCGTGCGTGTTGCTCGGGCCCATCATGCCCCAGCCCACCACGCCCAAGGTGATGCGCTCGGACGGGGCACGGCGGCGTCCGCCCGCGCTGGCGCAACCGGTGAGAATGGTCGGTGCGGCGAGGGCGGCGAGACCGGTGGTGGCGATGAAATGACGACGGCTGAGCTGCTTCCGGGGAGGGAGGTGTTTCATGGTTGCGACATGACGCCCCAAACCCGCCGTTAATTCGAGCAAAAAAATACACGCGCCCGGCGAAGCCACCCCGGCGATTTGCAAATTGGAAATTCCCAATCCGCGCCCTACACTCCGGGCCACATGAACAAGCGGTTTTATTTGACCACGGCGATTGACTACGTGAACGGCGCGCCGCACCTCGGCCACGCCTACGAAAAAGTCATCACCGACGTGATTGCCCGGTCCCGGCGCAGCCTGGGACAGGACGTTTTTTTTCTGACCGGCATCGATGAGCACGGCCAGAAGGTGCAGCAAGCCGCGCAGGCCGAGGGCAAGTCGGCCCAGGCCTACTGCGACGAGCTGGCGGTGATCTGGCGGAGCTTCGCCGGCAAACTCGGCCTGGCCAACGACGATTTTGTCCGCACCACGGAAGCCCGGCACAAACACGTCGTCAGCGCCATTCTCACCAAACTTCATCAACAGGGTGACCTCTACAAGGAAGCTTACCGCGGCTTTTATTCGGTGAAGGAAGAGACGTTCCTGACTGAAAAGGACCGCAATCCGGACGGCACGTGGCATCCCCAATGGGGCCAGGTGAACGAACTGGTTGAGGAAAACTGGTATTTCAAAATGGGCCAGCATCAGCAATGGCTGATTGACTACATCGAGGCCAATCCGCAGTTCGTGCAGCCCGATTACCGGCGCAACGAAGTGCTCGGCTTCTTGAAATCCGAGACGCTCGAAGACTTGTGCATCACGCGGCCGGCCTCGCGGTTGAGCTGGGGCATTCCCCTGCCCTTCGACCCGGAATACGTCACCTATGTCTGGTTCGATGCGCTCACCAATTACATCACCGTTCCCGCTTCGCTCGGCGACCCGGCAATCTGCGGTCCGCTCAACCTGACGCCCAGTCCGGGCCTCGTGCCCGCCTCGCTCTGGCCGGCCGACATTCACGTCATCGGCAAGGACATCCTCAAATTCCACGCCGTCTATTGGCCCATCATGCTCAAGGCCGCAGGACTGGCACTGCCCGGGCAAATCCTCGCGCACGGCTGGTGGCAGAAGGAAGGCGCCAAGATCAGCAAGAGCACGGGCAACATCGTGGATCCCCTCGCCGTCATTGATGAATGGGGGCTCGATGCATTTCGCTTTTACGTGCTGCGCGAGCTGGCCATCGGTCCGGACGGCAACTGGACCGACGCCGGTTTTCGCGCCCGCTATCAGGCAGAACTGGCCAACGGCCTTGGCAATCTCGTCAACCGCTCGCTTTCCATGCTCAAGCGCTATCGCAATGGTGTGGTGCCCGCGCCAGCCGGCGACCTGGCCGCCGACGCAACCAAGGCCGTGGCCGACGTCCGCGCACAATTGCAACAGCACGAATTGCAGGCGGCCCTGCAAAGCATCTGGGGGTTCATCACCCGCGCCAACCAATACGTGGACCAGACGGCGCCTTTCAAACTCGCGAAGGATCCCGCCCAAGCCCGGCGCCTCGACGAAGTGCTCTACAACCTCGCCGAAGCCTGCCGCGTTATTGCCGTGTTGCTGTGGCCGTTCCTGCCCGCCACCGCGACCCGGATTTACGAGCAGCTTGGGCTGGCCGGCGAGCCCAACCAGCTCGCCGCCGCGGCCTGGGGCGTCTTGTCAGGCGGTCACGCCATCGGCGCCCCCGCCCCGCTCTTTCCGCGGAAGGAAGTTTGACCCGGCATGAACGGGTTGCTGGCCATCGCCGTTGCTGCGCTGCTCGCGTGGCCGGCGGCGGCACAACCCGCTCCTCACCTGAACCTCCCGCCACGGCCAGCCGGGGCATTGGGAGGAGTGGAGCTGGCCAATGAAGTCCGCGATCTGGACTTGCCGCAACGCGAAGCCCGGCTCTTTCAGGAAATCACGTCCGGCAACGTGCCCAATGTTTTGCGCACGCTGCAACCAGTGACATTGACCAATGAAACGCGCGGCATCCGGCACGTGCTCACCTGCTGGGTGACGCCGGATTACCTCGCCGTGGGCGACGACACCAACTTTCTGCGCGTGCCATTGACGCCCATGACCGCCCAGCAAATCGCCGACGCACTGGACTGTTCGTTGCCGACGTCCGCGATCGTGGACGCCATCTGGCGCACCGCTGCGGTGAAGCTCGAACCGCAGCCGCTGGCGCCCGGCCCGGCCATGACCACGGTGGCCGCGTTCATCGAGCATCAGGCGCAGATCCAGGCGCAGTTGGGCACCCGCCGTGGCCTCATTGCCGGTCAAAAAAAGGACGTCGTGCTCGCGCCGCATGATCCCAACCGGGTTGCGATTTATGGCTGGCACCGCTTGAACGGTCAGCCCATCCAGCCGCTTTTCACCAAACATGCCGCCACGTGGGCGGATTACAGCCACGGCATCCGGCTCGTGGCGAAGGCAGCCCTGCTCGACGGCCTGCCGGTGCGTTTGCCTGACGTGCTGACGAATGCGCCCCGCTACGCCACCACCTGGCCGCCGGGCACGAAGCCGAATGCCACTAGCACCAACGCACCGACCGTCACAACAACCAATCGTTTTGGTGAACGCGAAAGCGAGTTCACTCTCGATCCGGAGGTGCGTGTCCGTCTCAATGTGCCCGCCGATGCCGCTCCGGCCACGAATGAGTTGCTGGTCCTGTTTGCGCTGCCGAACGGCAACACCATCGAGCAAACTGCGGGCCGCCGGACGCACGACACCAACGAATGGCGTTATGACATTCAACACATCGCGGCGCAGACGCGCTTTGTCCGGGCGACGTTGCCCGGAACGCGCCTGGGCGTGGCTTACCTCGAAGCCGGGGGACTGAGCTGGCCCGCGTGGCGCAAACGACACGGCAACGCAGCGCTCCCCGGCATCGTCCAAGCCGTGCGTTCGGCGTTTTCATCCAACGATGACGGGTTCGTGCTCAGCGCACACAGCGGCGGCGGCAGTTTCATCTTTGGCTATCTCGAATCGGTTGCCAGCCTGCCTCCCGAACTTCACCGCATCGCCTGGCTCGATGCCAACTACGCCTACGACACAACCAAACATCGGGATAAAATTGTCAACTGGTTGCAGGCCGACGCGGACCGCCGGCTGCTGGTATTTGCCTACGAGGATTCCGCGGCGCTGCTCAACGGCAAACCGTTTGTCAGTGCGGCGGGCGGCACGTGGGGACGCAGTGCGGCAATGCGCGAGGATTTCGGCCGCCAATTTGGCTTCATCAGCCGGACCAACGACAGCCAGCGCACGGAATCAACCGCCGATGGCCGCATCGCATTTTATCTGCGCACGAATCCCGAGCGGAAGATCTGGCACACGGTATTGGTGGAACGCAACGGCTTCATCCACGCGCTGTTGGCCGGCACGACGGAGGAGAATCAGGGCTACGCCTACCTCGGTGCACGGGCGTATGCGCAATACATTGCCCCTTGATTTCCGGCCGCTTCCCGGAATTCGGAGTGCCTTCAAATGAATGACGCGAGTCGCTTTGACCTGAATTCAGCCCGAACGTCGCCGCCGGTCACTCAGGCCAGCTTCAGAAAGGCCACTTCGACGATCAAGTCCGACGCGATTTTTTCCAGTTCCGCCTTCAATGCGGCCACGTTGGCGGAGACCGGAACGAGCACTCTGGCCCGCGCCTTGAACAGCGTTTCGCCCGACATCGCGGCGCTGACGCATTCCGTTTCCAACTCCTCAACGTTCACACCGTGCCGGGCCAGGGCGCTGGTGATTTCCTGCACGATGCCAGGCCGGTCCTGACCGATGAGTTCCAGTTGGCGCGACTCGGCGGGAACGGGCGCCGCGGTGGTCTGGTCCGGCTGCACCACGACGGACAGGCCCCGGCTGGCCAGCCCGCTCAGCGCCCGCGTCAAGGCGGCTTCGGCTTCCGCCGGAACCTGCACGCGGAGGATGCCGGCGAACTGGCCGCCGAGGCGTGACATCCGGCTTTCCAGCCAGTTGCCCTGATGCTGACGGACCAGGCGGGCGACGGATTCGACGAGGCCCGGCCGGTCCGGTCCGATGATGGTCATGACGAGCGTGCGTTGCATGCCGTGGTCTTACGCGCTCGCCCGCGGGGTGGCAAGGTGGAAAGAATTCCTCGCGCTCGTGCCACATTTTCGCTAGGCAGACACGCAAACATTGCCATGAACGACGCGAAACCCGCCGCCAACCGCTTTCCTTCCCAGGTCAAATTCATTGTGGGCAACGAAGCCTGCGAGCGGTTCAGCTACTATGGCATGCGGAGCATCCTCACCGGTTACATCACCGGCTCCCTGTTGCAGGGCGGCCTCGGCAAATCGCCGGACGCCGCCACCGAAATCGTCCACGCCTTCGTCTCCGCCAATTATTTCACGCCGCTGATCGGCGCATGGTTGTCCGACAAAATCTTCGGGCGTTACCACACGATTCTCTGGGTGTCGCTGCTGTATTGCCTCGGCCATGGCGTGCTCGCTTGCAGCGATCTCGCGGGCGGCGTGGATGGCAAAATGCTGTGCCTGTGGGTGGGCCTTACGCTGATCGCGCTGGGCTCGGGCGGCATCAAACCCTGCGTCTCGGCGTTCATGGGCGACCAGTTCAAACCGGAACAATCCCATCTGCTGCAAAAGGCCTACGGCGCGTTTTATTGGTCCATCAATCTCGGTTCGTTCTTCTCGTTTCTCGTGATTCCGTGGATCAAGGACTCGCACGGTTACAGCTGGGCCTTCGCCGTGCCCGGCTTCCTGATGGGCATCGCGACGTTCATTTTCTGGCTCGGCACCAAACGTTACATCCGCATCCCGCCGAACCGGGAATTGAAGCACGCGGGCTTTTTCGAAGTGTTCTGGGCCTCGTTCCGCGCGAGCCGGGAACACTCGCTCGCCGCCGGCATCAATTTGCTGGCGACCCTGGGACTGCCGGTGCTCGCCCTGTGCCTCATGACGTGCCTCAGCTTCTCCAGCCAGAACGCCGTGACGAAAGTCGTGGGCTGGGCGGCGCTGGTCTGCATCGCCATTTGGTATTTGCTCGTGCTCGGGCTGAGCCTCTTGCGAAAAATGGAACTGCCCGACGCCTTCTGGCGCAGCGCGTCTGCCCGGCACAGTGAGAGTGAAATCACCGGCGCCCGTTCGTTCAGCCCCATCCTGTTCATCTTCGCCTTCGTGCCGGTGTTCTGGACGCTGTTTGACCAGACCAATTCAACGTGGGTGTTGCAGGGGCAAAAGATGGTGGCCACCACCTTGTTCGGCCTCAAAATTGGCGCCGAGCAGATGCAGTCGGCCAATCCGCTAATCGTCATGATTCTGGTGCCGTTGTTCACACTGCTGCTCTACCCGAGCATCGGCCGGTTGGCCTCACCGCTGCGGCGCATGTCCTACGGCATGTTTTTGGCCGCGGCGTCCTACCTGGTCGTGGCGGCGCTCCAACGCCAGATCGATGCCGGCGCGCATATTAGCGTGCTGTGGCAGACCGTGCCTTACGTCATCCTGACGGCGGCCGAAGTTTTGTTCTCCACCACGGGTCTGGAATTCGCCTTCCGCGAAGCGACGCCGGAGTTGAAGAGCACCATCATGAGCTTCTGGCTGCTGACGGTCACGATGGGCGATTTGTTCGTGGTGACGGTGACCAAGCTCTTCGCCAGCGGCACCGACCACGCCACGTCCGTCAGCGCCGGGCGCTTTCTGCAATACGCGGGGCTCACGTTCATCGTAGCCATTCTGTTCAGCGTCGTGGCGTCGTTCTACCGCTATCGCGACAAGGCCGCCGCCGAGGGGCGCTGAACACTTTCCGCCTTTCCTTCGCCGGCACCGCTTTCTAGGTTGGCTTCAGGCCGGCGTGGCGAAATGGCAGACGCACGGGACTTAAAATCCCGGGACCGTAAAAAGTCGTGTGGGTTCGAGTCCCACCGCCGGCACCAATTCCTCCGTATTATTCACGACAGGTCTTGACCGTGTTTGGTCTTGCAGCCATCGGCCTGCGGCCTAGTTTAAAATCACACCCGGCCTTAAGGCGCCGAAAGTCTCCCCGTCGCCGCCCTGCCAGGATTGAAAGCATGCGCATTCTGCTCCAGCACATCCGCACCCAGCTTTTCTTGAAGAGCCTGGGAAACTGGACAGCCAATCCTTACGAGGCCTTTGACTTCGAGCATTCACAGCGTGCCATCAATTTCGCCGAACATCACCGGCTGCAGGGCGTGCAGATCCTGGTAAAATTCATCGACAGCCAGTTCGATGAAGCCGTGCAGATTCCCGCTGCCAACCCAGCATCACTTCCTTCCCGACAGGGATTGAAGTGACCGCCGGCCTCCCGGACCGGCGGACAAAATCAAAAGGCCGGCTCACCTTGAGCCGGCCTTTTGAATTGAAACCTGCGTCGGGCGCGACGTTTCACTTGGCCATGACGATGTCCACCGTCTCGTCCCGACGGTGCGGGCTGTCTTCTTCGGCCTCAATCGGCGGGGCGGCGGGCGGCGGCACCAGGGGCGCCGCGGCCGAGGCTTCCCCGACGGGTTCATCCTTCTTGTGAAACTTCACGCTGACGATGCGGCTGACGCCGTGTTCCTGCATCGTCACGCCGTAGAGCACGTCGGCCATGCCGATGGTGCGCTTGTTGTGCGTAATGATGATGAACTGCGAGTGTTCGAGGAAACGTTGCAGCACGCGGACAAAGCGGTTGATGTTCGATTCGTCCAGCGGCGCGTCCAGTTCGTCCAGCACGCAGAACGGGCTGGGTTTCACCTGATAGATGGAGAACAACAGTGCCACGGCCGTCATGGTCTGTTCGCCGCCGGACAGCAGCGAGATGCTCTGCAACTGCTTGCCGGGCGGGCGGGCCACGATGTCGATGCCGCTCTCGAGAACGTCGTTTTCATCCACGAGGATGAGGTCGGCTTTGCCGCCGCCGAAGATCTCCGTGAACATGACGCGGAAATTCTCGCGAATCTGGTTGAACGTCGTGACGAACATTTCGCGGGTCTGCACGTTGATGCGACCCAGCACCTCGACCAGTTCGGTCTTGGCCGTGACCAAGTCGGCGTGCTGCTGGCTGAGAAAAGTGAAACGCTGCTCGGTTTCCTCGTATTCCTCGATGGCCACGAGGTTGACCGGCCCCATTTCATCAATGCGCTTCTGCAAGGCTTCAACCTGGGCGCGCACCACCTCCCAATCCGTGCCGAGGCCGGCGGCGGCCACCTCGTCCGGACCGGCAATCTCGACCCGCGCAGGGCCGGAGTCGGCGTAGGTGATCTTGATGGTTTCGCTGCGGACGTCGTCGAGATTGACGTGATATTTTTGCTGGACGCGCTCACGCAGGTTTTGCACCGACATCTGCTTCTGGGCGACCTCCACATCCAGTCCACTGCGCTGTTCCGTCAGGAGGCCCAGTCTGCGGCGTTGCTCCCGCAAGCTTTCCTCGCGGGCGTTGATGTCGGTTTCCTGTGCCTGCTTTTGGGCGAGCAGCGCCGCGGCCTGCTCGTTCACCTGCTCGCGCAGGTGCTGAAGCCGGTCCATCTCGCCGCGTGATTGCTGAATCTCCGCCTCGGCATGTTCCTTGCGCGTGACAAAGGCGGACATTTCGCCCCGGCGCTGCGCCACGAGCTGGGTCAATTCGCGCAGGCGCTGGTCAATGGCGCCGCGTTGTTGACGCAGCGAGCCCAGCAACTGCTCCTCCGCGGCGAAGGCCACCTTGCTCTCGGTCAACGTGCTGTTCGCCGTGTCACGTTCGCCCCGCAGGGTCTCGAGGTTTTCAGTCAACCCCGCCACCGTGGTGGCCCGTTCCTGTTCGCGTGTTTCAAGCGCGGCAATCCGCTCGGCCAGGGCCGCACGCTTTTGCAGACCTTCCTCTTCCTGGGCGGCGAGGCTTTGCACTTCAAAAACGACCGTCTCGATTTTCTGGCCCAGCAGCCGGTGGGAATCCGTCAGCGCCCGAACCTCGCCTTCATGGGTGGCAATGGCCACTTCCTGAGCGCGCAGATCGGATTGGGCCTCCTGCAAGCTGGCCTGCAATTCGGTCTGCTCGCTTTGCAGGGCGCCGCGCTGGCGGCTGGTGGCCTCCACTTTTTCGTGGATCGCCTCGAGCGCCGCCTTCAGTTCGGAAATCTGATTCTTGCGCCCCAGAATGGATTGGGGCGCCTTGCCGCCGTCATTCGTCGAGCCGCCCGTGTAAACGCCGTGAGCACTCAGGAACTCGCCGGTCACGGTCACAAATTGATGCACCCCGTTGCAGGCTTTCCACGCCGTGGTGGCCGCCGCGAGATCCGGCACCACGCGGGTCGCGCCCAGCAGGCGCGCGAGCAGCGGACGGATGGAGGGATCACCGCCGACCACACGCATGGCTTCCAACGGTTCGCCGTTAAGCTGAAGCTGTGGGTCAAATTCCGGAACGCCGGCGCCGCCCTCGCGCGTCAGGGCCAGCGGAGCCACGCTCGCCCGCCCTTTGCGCTCGGAACTCAAGCCCGCCAGGATTTGCTCGGCGGCCTCCGTGTGTTCGGTGAGCACCAGTTGCAGATTCTGGCCCAGCGCCGCCTCAATCGCCGTGACAAACCGGTCGGGAACGTTGAGCCGGTCCGCGAGCGAGCCAAGGACGTGCTCCGACTGCTTGAGCGCCGCCAGGGCGCCCGCGCTGAAGCCTTCGTGGCCCGCTTCCAATTGTTCCAGCACCTCCAGCCGGGAACGGCATTGCGCCTGTTCGCGCAGCAATTGTTCCTGCTGCTGCGAAACCACCTTCAGTTCCTCGTGAATTTCTTTCAGCCGCGCCTGGCGCTCCTCCACCGTGCCCCGGGCGGTCTGCACGTTGAGCTTCTCGGTCTCAACATTCGCCTGAAATTCCCCCAGCCGGAGGCTCAGACGCGTGCGTTCCTCTTCGAGTTGGATCTTTTCCGCGGACAACTTTTCCAGCCGGACAATGTTGCCCTGCTTCTGCAAATCGAGCGCGGTGATTTCGTTGCGCACGCGGGCCAGTTCCTGGGCCGCGCTGAACGCCTCGGCCTGCGCGACGCGCAGGGCCTCCTGCTTGATGCGGAGCTCTTCTTCAATGCCCTTCAGCGCCGCCTGCTTCTTTTCGAGGCTGACGCGGTGTTCGATGAGCGCCGCCTCAGAGGCTTGCAGTCGCTGGCTCAGCGAATCGAGTTCCGTTTGGGCCAATGCCCCACGTTCCTCGGCCTGGTTGATGTCGGAAAGGGCCTTTTCATTCTGGGCGGCGAGTTCGCGCAGGCGCTCCTCGTTGAAATGAATCCGGCTTTCGTGACGGTCGCTCTCGGACTTCAATTCCAGACCGCGCTGTTGCGTGGCGGAAATCTCCTGTTCCAGCTCGGACAACCGTTCGCGCAACTGCCCGATTTCATCCTCGCCGCGCAACACGTCGGCCTGCACCGTCTCGATTTGCCGGCGGAGCTGTTCCGCCGTGTGCGTGCGCTCGGTGATTTCGGATTGCAGGACGTCGAATTCGTGCCGCGCAAGCTGGGTGTCAAGCTGTTGCAGTTCGTTCGCGATGGCTTTGTAGCGCTTCGCCTTGCCGGCCTGACGTTCGAGCGAGATTTTGTGGCGCTTGACCTCCTTGATCAGGTCCTCGACACGCAGGAGATTTTGCTCGGTATATTCGAGTTTGCGCAGCGCCTCCTTCTTCTGGGCCTTGAACTTCGTGATGCCCGCCGCCTCTTCGAAAACCAGGCGGCGGTCTTCCGGCTTGCTCGAGAGCAACTGGGTGATGTTGCCCTGCGCCATGATGCTGTAACTCGTCCGGCCCATGCCGGTGCCCATGAAAAGCTGTTGAATGTCCTTCAACCGGCAGGCCGTGCGATTGATGAAATATTCGCTGCCGCCATCGCGAAAGACTCGGCGCGTGATGGTGACTTCGTTGAAACCAACTTCCACCCCCGCCGCGCGCAGATGTTCATCATCCACGTCGCCGATGGTCAGGGAGACTTCGGCCATGCCGAGCGGCTTGCGGCCGTCGGTGCCGTTGAAGATGACGTCGGCCATTTCGCCGCCGCGCAGGGCCTTGGCAGATTGTTCACCCAAGACCCAACGGATAGCGTCGCTGACGTTGGACTTACCACAACCGTTGGGGCCCACGATGGCCGTCACGCCGGGCAGAAAGTTCAGGGAGGTCTTGTCCGCGAAGGACTTAAAACCAAGAACCGTCAGGTTTTTGAGATACATGATTGGCGGTGACTCAAACAGATGCGCTCCGCAGTGTAAAGGGAAAACCACAATATGCGGGGCCATTGGCGTGGTCGGCGCACAAGTAATAGGTGAGGAACCGGCAGGGCCGCCGGCTTAAAACACCTTTTTGGCGGCCACGAACGATTGATGCCACATCCCAGACTGGATGTCTAGCGCCACCAATGAGATAGTGCGCCACATGTTTCACTCGTTGTGCGCCCAAGCGCTCCTGTTGCTAAGGCCGCCGGCTTCGTTCCGGGGGCGGTTCAAGCGGCTGTCATTGACCGGGCTTGCCCTGTGGTTTGCCGGGTTCGCCCCGGCCGAAAGTTACCGCATCACCGGCACGCTGGCACCGGCCATTCCGCGGGAGTTCCGGGGCATGTGGGTGGCCACCGTGGGCAACTCGTGCTGGCCGTCCAAGCCCGGTCTGACGACGGCCCAGCAAAAGGCCGAATTGATCGTCCTGCTTGACCGGGCCGTCGAACTGAATCTCAACGCGGTCATTTTTCAAGTGCGGCCCGCGTGCGACGCGCTTTACAAATCCGACTTGGAACCGTGGTCGGAATACCTCACCGGCGAACAGGGCAAGGCGCCCTCCCCTTTTTATGATCCGCTGGAATTTGCGATTGCCGAAGCCCACCAACGCGGCCTGGAACTGCATGCCTGGTTCAACCCTTACCGGGCGCGCCACAAAAGCGCCAAATCGCCCATCGCGCGCGATCACATCATTCGCACCCATCCTGAGCTGGTCCGCAAGTATGGCGCGTATTACTGGCTCGATCCCGGCGACCCGGCCGTGCGCGCCTATTCGTTGCGGGTGGTGATGGACGTGGTGCGCCGCTACGACGTGGATGGCGTTCACTTCGATGATTACTTCTATCCGTATGCCGAAAAGGACGCCGCCGGGAATGATTTGCCGTTCCCCGACGACGCCAGCTGGAAAAAGTTCGGCGCGTCATCCGGCTTGAGCCGCGACGACTGGCGCCGCCGCAACGTCGATGAGTTCATCCAGAGTGTTGATCGCGCCATCCACGCGGCCAAACCGCAGGTGCGTTTCGGGATCAGTCCGTTCGGCATCTGGCGCCCGAAAAACCCGCCCGGCATCGAAGGCTTCGACGCCTACGGGAAACTGTATGCAGATGCGCGGAAGTGGTTGCGCGAAGGCTGGTGCGATTACCTGGCACCGCAACTTTACTGGGCCATTGACTCGAAGGCGCAGAGCTTTCCCGTGTTGTTGAACTGGTGGAGCGAACAGAATCCCCGGCGGCGACATCTCTGGCCCGGCCTCAATTCGCTCAAGGTGGGCAGCGGCTGGCCGGCCAGCGAAATCGGACGGCAAATCGAAATCATCCGGAAGCAGCCCGGGGCCGATGGCGAGATTCACTGGAGCGCCATGGCCTTGATGAACAATGCGGCCCTGCGAACGGCTCTGAAGCAGGGTGTCTATCGCGAACCCGCGCTGATCCCGGCCAGTCCCTGGCTTGATGGCACGGCGCCGACCCGGCCGGCGGCATCGGTGCTGATTGATGGCGCCAAGGCCACCGCAACGTGGGCCGCTTCGGGCTCCGAAAAGCCGTGGCTCTGGGTGGTGCAGTCCAAGCAGTATGGTGATTGGAAAACGGACATTCTGCCGGGCCACAAAAGCGCGCTCCATTTTGCCCTGAAACCGGAGCTGGTGGCGGTGACCGCCGTGGATCGCTGTGGCAATGCGAGCCCGTCCGTCGTGTTGCGCCTCGCAAAATGAGCGCCGGACCGGGAGCTGGTTTTGGGAGGGCTGTAAGCCGAATTTTGTCTGCGCCTTGCGGCGGAGAGAATCATTTGTCTCAGCAGCCATACCCGGGACCCGGCTGGTTGCCCAGCCGCGGAACGGGCCGCTCCAAGGTCCCCTATTTGGCCTTGCACCCGATGGGGTTTTCCGTGCCGCGTCGCTTGCGCTTCGCGCGGTGCGCTCTTACCGCACCTTTTCACCCTTGCCCGGCGGATTGCTCAGCCGGGCGGTTTGTTCTCTGTGGCACTTTCCGTCGAACCGTCTTCCGACGGTTCTCCCGCGTGTATCCCAGCCGAACGGGCCTGGGTTACGCGGCATCGCGCCCGGTGGTGTTCGGACTTTCCTCCCCCGACTTGCGCCGGAAGCGATTCTCCGCCCTCCCAAAACCGCCTCACGGTAGCCCGCCCCCGTCCCCGGCACAACTGCGATTCACCCATTCCTGCCGTTGACATTGACGCTTATTCCGCTACCGTCTGCGCCCTTAATTGCAGCGACCGACAGTATTTTATGCCGAATACGAAATCAGCAGAGCGGCGCACCCGCGCCAATGAGCGCAAGCGCCTGAACAATCGCCGGACCATTTCCCGCGTCCGCAAGGCAGAGAAGGATTATCTGGCCGCCGTGGCGGCCGGAAAGAAGGAAGACGCCGTGAAGGCGCTCCGCGCCACCGCATCCGCCTACGACAAGGCCGTCAAGACCGGCGTGGTCAAGCGCGGCACGGCGGACCGCAAAAAGTCCCGCCTGACGCTGAGCCTCAACAAGCTGAAGTAGGCGAATGTTCCGTTTTCACCCTGGGTGGCCGCGGCTGCTCAGGGTTGTTTGTTTGCGGGATTCCTCCGAGATGCCGCTTGCACGCCTGCGCAACCCCGTTTAGCCTGCAGCCCGGTGAGACAGAAGGACAAGAAAAAGGAAGTTGTGCTCGTGGAAGGCCAATGCGTCCACGCTGACACTTGTCCGCTGAGTCACGTGCAGGCCGGCGTAACCGTCTGCATCAAGGAACTCGCCACCGAACCGGACCTGACCAGCCGCCTGCGCGAAATGGGCCTGGGCGAGGAGCGTCAGGTCAGGCTTGTCAGCCACGCGACGAACATCATTTGCGAAGTGTGCAACGCGCGGCTGGGCATCTCCCGGCAACTCGCCGAAAAAATCATGGTCCAACCCATGAACGGTTCGGCCAAATCCAGATCCTGAACCATGACTGACGCCCTCCAACCGCTGAGTGCGTTGGCGGTCGGAATGCCGGCCGTCGTCGCGGAAATCAAACTGCCCGCCGCCTCCAAAGCCCGTCTCATGGAAATGGGCCTGTTGACCGGCACCCCGGTCGAACTGGTGCGCTTTGCCCCGCTGGGCGACCCGATCGAGATCAAGGTGCGCGGTTACAACCTTTCGCTGCGCAAACATGAGGCCGAGCTGATCCTCGTCCGCGCCAAGAGCTGAAACGTTTTGCCTTGGACGCTGCGATGAATGCTCCGACGCCAGACGGAACCGCCCCCCGCCCTTCGCCACTCCACAACGGCCCGCTCTACATTGCGCTCACGGGGAATCCGAACTGCGGCAAGACCACGCTGTTCAACGCGCTGACCGGCCTGCGCGCCAAGGTGGGCAATTACGCCGGGGTCACCGTCGAACGCAAGGAAGGCAAGCTGCTCGGCGCCCCCGAAGGCGCAGACCTCCGCATCATCGATCTGCCCGGCACCTACAGCCTCGCGCCGCAATCGCTCGACGAACAGGTTTCGCGCGACGTGCTCCTGAACCGCCTGCCGGAACTGCCTCCGCCCGAACTTGTGGTCGTGGTAGTGGACGCGTCCAATCTTCAGCGCAACCTCTACTACGCCACGCAGGTCATCGAACTGGGCAAGCGCACGATTCTCGCGCTGAACATGGTGGATGTGGCCGAAGCCAACGGCCATCACATCGACGTCGTGGCCTTGTCCGAACAATTGGGCGTTCCGGTCTGGCCCATCGTGGCCAGCGTTGGCACCGGTATTCCGGAATTGCGCTCGGACATCGTCCGGACGTTGCGCCAGCCCGCGCCCGCCGCGGCCAAAAAATTCTGCCCGCTGCCGGCGATGCTGGAGCAGGAGGTGGAAGCCCTTGCCGGACGCCTGCGCGAATTGCAACCCACGGCGCCCGCCCAAGCCTGGGCCGAAGCCTTGCTCGTGCTGACCAACGAGCGCGTTCTGGCCGCCATCGGCGACGGTTATCCGCCCACGCTCCACGCGGCGGTGGCGGCGGCGCGCGAACGCCTCGACAAGGCTGAACTGGACTGGCGCAGCGCCGCCATCGAAGCGCGCTACGCGTGCGTTTCGGAAATCCAGGCCGGCGTCACGACGCAGGTCACGGTCAGCGGTGAAACCTTGAGCGACCGCCTCGACCGCGTCCTGACGCACAAGGTCTGGGGCACGCTCATTTTCGTGGCGATCATGGGACTGATGTTCCAGAGCATTTTCACCTTTGCCCATTATCCGATGGACGCACTGCAGGCGGTTGTGGATTGGGCGGCGGCCCAGGTGAAGAACACCATTCCGCCCGGCGAACTGAACAGCCTGCTGTCGGACGGCGTCGTGGCCGGTGTTGGCGCCGTGATCGTCTTCCTGCCGCAGATTTTGCTGCTCTTCCTGTTCATTGGCTTTTTGGAGGACACGGGCTACATGGCGCGCGCGGCGTTTCTCATGGACCGCCTGATGAGTCGCGTTGGCCTGCACGGCAAGAGCTTCATTCCCATGCTGAGTTCCTTCGCCTGCGCGATTCCCGGCATCATGGCCACGCGCACGATTGAAACGCCCAAGGACCGTCTCGTAACCATCCTCGTCGCGCCGCTGATGAGCTGCTCGGCGCGGCTGCCGGTTTACACCTTGCTCATTGCCGCGTGCATTCCGAACATCAAGGTGTTTGGCGTGCTCCGGCTCGCGGGCCTGACGATGCTGGGCATGTATTTGCTCGGCATCATCGTAGCCTTGTTGATGGCCTGGTTCTTCAAGAAAACCCTGCTGCGCGGTGAAACGCCCATGCTCATCCTGGAACTGCCGCCCTACAAGATGCCGCTGTTCAAAGTGGTCCTGCGCCACATGTGGGACCGGTCCAAACTGTTCCTGCGACGCGCGGGAACGGTCATTCTCGGCATCAACATCCTGCTCTGGTTCCTTGCCACGTATCCCAAGAACGCCACCGTGGAGAAAACGCTGGAAGGTCAGCGCCTGGCTGTGGCGACCAGATTGTTTCCGGACGTAAAGGACGCAGCGCAACTCGCGCGCAAGGCGGATGAAGCGCTCACGTTTGAAGTCTCCGAACCCACCAACGCGCTCAACCTCGCCATGGGCGCAAAAGCGGTGCACCCCCCGGCCAAACCAGACCAGCCGCCGGCCATCGTCTATTTTTGGTCACGTTCGCAGGTTGAAGACCTGGAACATCTCAAGGAACTCAGTCATAAACTCGCGGGCGAGCAGTTGCGGCACAGCTTCGCCGGCCGCATCGGCCGCCTGATCGAACCCGTGATTGCGCCGCTCGGTTTTGATTGGAAAATGGGCATCGGCATTGTCAGCTCGTTTGCCGCGCGCGAGGTGTTCGTCAGCACCATGGCGACGGTTTACAATGTGGGACAGTCCGCCGACGAGGACACCACCACGAAGAACCTCGCGAAGACCTTGCAGGCGCAGCAGCACCCCGATGGCACGCCGATTTACACCACCCTGACGGGTCTCACGCTGATGGTCTTCTACGTGTTCGCGCTGCAATGCGTCAGCACCGTTGCCATTGTCCGGCGGGAGACGAACTCCTGGAAATGGCCGTTCATTCAGTGGCTTTACATGGGCCTGCTCGCGTGGGGGCTGGCGTTTGCCATGCGGCACATCGGCCTCTGGCTGGGCCTGCACTGAAGTGGTGGGAACGGGAGCTGCGCTGGCACCGCCGCCGACAAACCGTGCCCGCCGCAGGATTTTTTCGTGACAAGTGCGGCGTCATTCCTATGATGTCGGCCCTTTGCGACCCTATGGTCTAGCGGTTAGGACACCTCCCTTTCACGGAGGTAGCCCGGGTTCGAGTCCCGGTAGGGTCGCCAACATTTCTTCCCCACCTATTCTCAAGGATGACGCATTTCGCCAGCGGCCTCTGAGATTGAGATAAAGCGGACAATCGAAAAGCCCATGCCCGCTGGCCGGATCCAAAGTTGTTTAACGCGGGTTCGCGTGTCCGTCTCCGACCCCTACTTTATCAAGGCACGCTTCATTACAATCTCGTCACCGGTCATGCCTGCGAATTCATATCCTTCTTTGGCAAGTCCGTTCATCACGAGATTCATGTAAAATGCATGCTCGTCCACTCGATCCGGCCGCCTTGCCTTCCGCAGTTCAACGCCCACGTGCTCTACCTGTCCGCCGGGCCGTATTATGTGAGTGTTGTCTTTACCGTCCCAGCGAATGGTAACGTATTCAAAGCGCGGCGCTGCGGGAACGTCAGCAGCAGGCAAGCGAAACAGGCAGAACGCCACAATTGAAATCGCCGTGAGCAGGAGAAGCGTCTTATTTGGTTTCATGGGAATGTCGCCTTATCAGGGTTGTTCAGTATCGTGGTTTCAGATCAATGGAAAAGCCACTGTTCTGCTGTTCCATGTCAAAAAAGATGTGGCCGGGGATCCGATCTTCCTCGGAAAACCACCCCCCGGTGCGAAACACCTTGGTTTGCGGATACTGGTTGGTTGAGACCGGAAACGCGCGGATGACGTAGTCATGGCTCCCAAAATTGTGGAATGTGCCATCGCGATCGCCATAGATGGTCAAAATCAGGGGCGTCTTGCCAATGTAGTCATCGTTCACTTCAATGCGGGCACCCGGAGTTGAAGACTCAACCTCCACCTTGTAGGCGATTGTTCCGTCAGGGCCTCGGTCTGCCTTGGAACCCGCACTCGTGGCACACCCGCAAAAATCTGGCGCGATTGCCAATGACGCCAATCCGACACAATAAAAGTTGATGTTCATGATGGTCCTTCTACCCCTGTCATTGAAGTCGAGAAAGCGAAATCAAACCGTTTGAACCCATTGAAAATCATACGCGATCAACCATGACTCGCGCACCCGCGGATATTTCCGCAAGGGAATCGGCCAACAGTGCGTTGGGAAAAGCTTGGTCCACTGCGGCCTTCCGCTTTAACTGCACTCGCTGCCGCCGGCCTTGCCTTGCCCGGCGCATTTACCTAGTTTTTCGCGCATGACCAGTGACAGTTTTGACGTGATCATCATCGGCGGCGGTCCGGGCGGCAGCAGCACGGCCTCCTATCTGACCCGCGCCGGACGGCGGGTGCTCCTGCTCGAAAAGGAGGTTTTCCCGCGCTTCCACATCGGTGAATCGCTGCTGCCCTACAACCAGCCCATTTTGCGCGAGCTCGGCGTGCTGGATGAAATTGCCGCCGCCGGTTTTCCGCGCAAAACCGGCGCCCAATTTCGCCTCGGCAACGGCCGCGGCTCCACCCAGTTCGTGTTCGCGCAAGGCCGTTTCACGCGGGAACCGGAAACCGTGCAGGTCGAGCGCGCCGTGTTTGATCACATCCTGTTGAAGAACGCGCGCAAACTGGGCGCGGACGTGCGCGAAGGCTGGAGCGTGCAGCGCTTCACCTCCCAACCGGACGGCGTGTCCATCGAAGCGCGCGATCCCGCCGGCACTACACGGCAGTTTCAGGCGAAGTTCCTCGTCGATGCCAGCGGTCGGGCCAACCTGACGGGCAATCAGGAGGGGCTGCGCGAAATCCATCCGAAACACCGCAAGCTGGCCATCTTCGGTCATTTCACCGGCGTCGCCCGCGATCCCGGCGAACGCGGCGGCGACACCATCATCGTGCGCCTGGACAACAAATGGTTCTGGGTCATTCCGGTTTCGGCGGAAAAGACCAGCGTTGGCCTGGTCATCGACAGCGACGAGTTCGCTGCGGCCAACCAGCCGCCCGCCGACCTGTTCCAGCACTGGGTCAAACTCAGTCCGCCCATGGCCCAGTGCATGGCTGAAACGAAATTGCTCGGCACCATCCAAACCACCAGCGACTTCAGCTATCACAACCGGCAGTTCACCGGACACCGGCTGCTGCGCGTGGGCGACGCCGCGGGGTTCATGGACCCGATTTTTTCTGCGGGCGTATTTCTCGCCATGTGGTCGGGCAAGCTCGCCGCTGAAGTCATCACCGAAGCCATCGCCCGCAACAACGACGGCCGGCGCCGCGCGCGGCAATACGAGAAGCGTCTGCACAAGGCGATGCGCTTCTACTGGCGCATGGTCGAGAATTACTACACGCAGCCCTTCATGGAACTGTTCCTCCAGCCGCGCAACCATTACGATCTGCCGGCGGCAGTCAACGCGATGCTGGCCGGCGAACTCGAAGCCGGCTGGTCGGTGCGCTGGCGGCTCGAATATTTTTTTCTGCTCGTGAAATTGCAGTCCCGCTGGCCGCTGGTGCCGCGCCTGTCGTTTGCGCTCGGTGTGCCCCGCAAACCGGTCAAGGTTGCCCCCAAGGCGGCCGCCTGAACTGACCGCATGCGCCGCCGCTTTCCCTGGGCCGCCGGCCCGCTGCTGCTCGTCCTGCTCGGCGCGGGCTGCCGCACCACGCACTGGCTTCCGCCAGCGGATTTGGAGGCCCCCGGCTGGACGGTGCAGCCGGGACAGGCCGTCTGGAAACCCAGCCGCTCCCGCCCGGGGCTCGCGGGCGAACTGCTCCTCGCCACCCGCACGAACGGCGACCTGTTCGTGCAGTTCGACAAGATCCCCTTCCCGCTCGCGACGGCGCAAATCACGGGTGATGAATGGCAGATCCGTTTCGGCACGGGCAAATACGCGTGGCACGGTCGCGGCGAACCGCCCGCGCGTTTTGTGTGGTTCCAATTGCCGCACGCGTTGGCCGGCGAACCGCTGGCCGCCCATTGGAAATTCACGCGTGACGGCAACGCCTGGCGGCTGGAGAACCAGCACACCGGCGAAGCGTTGGAGGGCAGCCTCGCGCCATGAAAAAAGCGCGCTGGCATTGGGCGTGGCTATGCTTGCTGCTCCCGGCTCTCGCGGGCTGGCTGCACCTGCGCTTCGACGCCGAAGTTCTGGATCTGCTGCCTGCCCAAATCCCGGCCGTCGAAGGGCTCAAGCGTTACCAGGAACATTTTGCAAATGCGCAGGACCTGCTCGTCACGCTCACGGCCGCCGATGCCGCCACCGCCGCGCACGATGCCCAGACATTGGCCGAAGCACTCGGAGCCCACAGCAATCTCGTCGCGAACGTGACCTGGCAGGCGCCCTGGCTGGAGCATCCGGAGCAGGCGCCGGAGCTGGTGGCGTATCTCTGGTTGAACCAGCCGCCGGAGGTGTTTCGTGCGCTGACGAACCGCCTCGCCCCCGCCCACTGGCCCGCCATTCTCGACGCCACGCGCGAGCAACTGGCCACCACGCTTTCGCCCACGGACATCGCCCAGCTCAGTTACGATCCCTACGGTTTCACCCGGTTGCCGGACAACGTGGCCGGCATGGCGCCGAACTTTGCGCAAGGGCAGTCGTTGTTCGCCTCACCCGACGGCCAATTCCGGCTGCTGTTCGTCCGGCCGCACGGCGAACTCAAGGGCTACCGTGAATGCACCGCGTGGTTGAACGACGTTCGCCAGATCACCGACGACGCCCTGTCGCCGGCCGAACGAGCCGGAGTGAAAATCGCCTTCACCGGCCGGCCGGCGTTCGTCGCCGAAATTTCGGCCAGCATGCGGCGCGACATGATTTTGTCCTGCGGCGGCACGGCCGTAATCATCGCCATCCTGTTCTGGTTCGCCCACCGGCGGTGGAAACCGATGCTCTGGCTGCTGACGCTGCTGGGCATCATCCTCGCGCTCACGCTCGGGCTGGGCGGATTGTTCTTCGGCACCATTCATGTCATCAGCATGGGCTTCGCGGCAATCCTGCTGGGCCTCGCGGTGGATTATGCCGTGGTGCATTACCAGGAGGCGATCGCCCATCCGGACCTCAGCGTGCCGCAAATCCGCCGGGCCATTGCGCCAAGCATTTTTTGGGCGGCCATCACGACCATCGCGGCCTTTTTCGTCCTGAATTTCGGCGGTCTGCCCGGGCTGGCGCAGCTCGGCTCCCTCGTCGGCATCGGCGTGGCACTCTCGGCGGTGGTCATGATTTTCGCGTATCTGCCGCCGCTCTTTCCGGAACGCATGCACGGCGGAACAGCCACCTCGACGGCATCCGTTGCGGCTTCCGCAACGCCGGCCCGCGCGTTCCTCGTCGAACGCACTGCGGTTTGGATCACGGCGTTGTTGCTGGTGGCGTGCGGACTGATTCTGGTCACGGGATTGCCGGCCGTTTCTGGCAGCGCCGACACGCTGCAACCGCGCGACAGCCAGGCTTACGCGGCGCTGAACGAAATGAAGCGCCAGCTCGGCCAGACGCAGGACCCGCTCTGGGTCGTGGTCGCCGGACAGACGGAAAGCGACGTGGCCGCGAAGCTCGACCATATCCAGCCGGTGCTGGAAACGGCCGTGTCCAATCAGTGGCTAACCAGCTTCACCTTGCCGCAATCGCTGTGGCCGCATCCGGCGAATCAGGCCGCCAACGCCGCCGCGGCCCGTCCGCTCATCGCCCAGCGGGCGGCGTTGCGCGACGCCCTGCTGGCCGGCGGATTTTCCGGCGACGCCATGGGCCTTGCGGATTCCGTGCTCGACACCTGGCAACGCGCCGCCGCCACCAACGTGTTCTGGCCCACCAACGCGCTGTGCACCTGGGTGCTCGACAAACTCGTCGCCCGCAGACCGAACGAACTCCATGCCGTTGGCATTCTGTTTCCCGCCACCAACGCACCGCCCGACGCCTTCCGCTCCCTCGCAGCCGCTTTGCCCCACGACGGCGTGTGGTTGTCCGGCTGGGAACTGCTGGGCGGCACGGTGCTCGACGTGGTGAAGGCCAACCTGTGGAAGCTCGTGCTGCCGATGGTGGCGCTTGTGCTGTTGTCACTCTGGCTCGCGTTCCGGCGGCCGGCGGAAATTCTATTGAGCCTTGGCTCCCTGCTGTTCAGCGGCGTGCTGCTGCTCTCGGTCATGAAACTCGCGGGCTGGTCGTGGAACGTGCTCAATCTGATGGCGCTGCCGCTCATTCTCGGCACCGGCGTGGATTACGGCATCTTCATGCAACTCGCGCTGCGCCGGCACGGCGGGGATTTGCGCGTCGCCCGGGCCTCCGTCGGCCGCGCGCTGCTGCTCTGCGGCGGCACGGCCATCGCCGGCTTCGGCATGCTCGGTCTGTCGAGCAACGCCGGCATGGCCAGCCTCGGCCAGGTCTGTGCCGTGGGCATCGCCGGCAACATGCTGCTCGCCGTATTTCTGCTGCCGGTGTGGTGGCGCAAATTCGCCCCGATGAACGTCCCGGCGCAGGCGCTGCCGTCCCGGCCTTCGACCTTCTATCAAGCCCGGGTGTGGGCGGCGGGCGTCACGCTCTGTCGCTGGCTGCCGCCCCGCCTGACCGAAACCGTCGCCCGCGCGGCGGCGGGAACGTATTACTGGCTCGCCCCGCACCGTCGCGAAGTCGTGGCCCAAAATCTTCTGCCGCTCGTGAATCACGACGTCACGCAGGCACATCGCCTGGCGCGCCAGTCGTTCTCGGCGTTTGCGACAAAGCTGGTTGACCTCTGGCGCTACGAGGGCGGCGAGGCCGTGGGACGCCGCTTCGCCACCTGGAGCGGCTGGGAACATTTTGAAGCCGCCGCCGCGCGCGGTTGCGGCGTGCTGCTGGTGACGCCGCATCTGGGCAACTGGGAACTCGGCGGACCGTTCATGATCGAGCGCGGCCAGAAATTGCTGGTGCTGACGCAGGCCGAACCCGACGCCCGGCTGACCCAACTACGCCAGGAATCCCGCGCCCGTTGGGGCATTGAAACCCTCGTCGTCGGTGCCGATGCGTTCAGCTTCATCGAAATCATCAAGCGCCTGCAGGAGGGCGCGAGCGTGGCGTTGCTGGTGGACCGGCCCGCGCCCCAAACCGGCGTGACGGTGGAACTGTGCGGCCAGCCGTTTCAAGCCTCGATTGCCGCGGCGGAACTGGCCCGCGCATCGGGCTGCGCCATCGTGCCCGTTTACCTCGTGCGCGAGGGCCGTGACTACACGGCGCGCATGCTGCCGGAGGTGCGTTACGACCGGGCCGCCATCGGCAATCGCGCCGCGCGCATCCAGCTCACCCAGGAAATCATGCGTGCGTTGGAGCCGGCCATTCGCCAGCATGCCGCGCAGTGGTATCATTTCGTGCCCGTATGGAAGAAGGAATGAGTGCGTCCCGAACATCCAAAGTTCAGCCTCCGACCACCCGCATCCGACGCTCACGGTTGGCTTCGCGGTTGCAGGTTCGCTGCGGGCTGCTGGTTTTTTCCCTGCTGCTCTCCGTCTTCGACGCCCGCGCCGCGGACACCAACTCCGTCCTCAATGGATGGCTCGCCGCGCAGACGAATCTCCAGAGTTGGAGCGCCGACTTCACCCAGACCCGCACGCTCAAGGTGCTCACGCGCCCGCTCCTCGCGACCGGCCACCTGTGGTTCGCGCCACCCAACCGCTTTCGCTGGGAATTGCAATCGCCCTCCCAAACCATCGCGCTGCGCGACGCGGATGAAATGTGGGTGATTTATCCGAAGCTCAAGCGCGCCGAGCGTTACCCGGTCAACGCCAAGTCCGCCGGCGAATGGCGCGACGCGCTGGCGCTGCTCGAAGCCGGTTTTCCGCGCACGCGGGCCGACCTGGAAGCGCGCTTCAAAATCCGGTCGCTCACGGAAACCAACGGCACGTGGCAGTTGGAACTGCAGCCGAACAGCGCCTTTGCGCGCAAGCTGATGCAAGAGGTGGTCATCGGCCTGGCCACGAATGATTACACGCTGAAGTCCACGGAAATGGTCTTCGTGGACGGCTCGCGGATGCGCAACGACTTTACGAACGGCGTCATGAACTCCGGCTTCGACGCCTCGGTTTTCCAATGGAAACCGACGCCGGAATTCAAGGTGGTCGAACCTCTGGGCCAATGAACCACGACGACTTGCAGGCGGCCCTGCGCGCGCTCCCACATGGACCGGAATTCCGGTTTGTGGACCGCATCACGCGGTTGGAACCCGGGAAGGCGGGCGCCGGCGAATACACCGTGCGCGGCGACGAGCCTTTCTTGCGCGGCCATTTTCCCGGCGATCCGCTGATGCCCGGCGTGCTGCTTGTGGAAGCGGGCGCGCAACTGGCCGGCGTGGTCGCCCAGTCTGATCCAATAGTGGGTCCCCTGCCCGGCCTGAAGTTAACGGCGTTGCGGACGGTAAAAATTCTCGGCGCCGCGCGCCCCGGTGAGGTGCTCCACATCGAAGCTGTGGTGAACGGACGGCTGGGCCATTTGATTCAGGCGCAGGCCAAAGTGACCGTCGGTGGCGTGCTCTATCTGTCGGCGGAGATCACGTTGGCGGGAACGACGGCTTGACCGAAAACTTTGGATTGCGGCTTAGTGGCCCGCCTCGGTTTGATTGTCGGTTCGAGCCTAAAACGTGTTCCGAGCCCACACAGTTACACTCACCCCGTCCGCCACCCCGAGACAAGGCCACTATGATTTTGGTTCCGGTTCAACGTGCCAGGTAGCGTCTCCGCCATTCGGCGCGCGAGATTTTGCCGCGCTGGTTGGCAGACAGTGAAGCCACGAACTGCCATTCGCGCGGCACCTGCCAGGCCGGCAATTGCGCGAGCAGGAATTGCCGCAGCTCCGTCACGGTCGTGTCCCGGCTCACCTGCACACAGGCCACAATGTGCTCGCCCCGGTCTGCCGCCTGGCTCGCAACGCCAAAGACGAGGCAGTCGCGCACGGCCGGGTGCCGGCTCAACACCTGCTCGACCGTGGCAGGCGAGAGTTTGCGGCCCGCGACGTTGATCAAATCGCTGGCCCGTCCGCGCAGGAAAACCTGGTCACCGACCAGTTCCACCAAATCGGACGTGACAAATTCGCCGCGCCCCAGGCCTGCAGCGGGTTCGGGCCAATACGTTTCGCCCACGGCCGCGCTGCGAACGGTCAGGCAGCCCGTTTCGTTCACCGACAGCGTCACGTTACGCAGCGGCGTGCCGGCCAGCGCGTCATCCGGGCGCGGCGTTTCGCTGGCGTCGTAGGCGATGCCGCCGCATTCGCTGGAGCCGTAAAAGTTGTGGAGTTTGATGCCGGTTCCGGCAAACACGGCGCGCTCCAGCGTCGTGGGCAACAGTGCGCCGGCCGAAATGGCGAGCCGGATGCCGGGGTTGAGCGCTCCGGCCTCGTGCCACGCCCGCCACAAGGCCGGCACGGCGGCGACGGTGACCGCCGGGTGCGCCGCGACCGCCTGGCGCAGGGCTTCGGGAAGTGGCGCGGGAACGAGCACCAGCGGAATGCCGTGCAGGAGCAGCGGCAGCACGAGATTGGAGAAACCATAGGAATGCGCGAGCGAAATGAGGCCGAGGTTGGGCCATTCCCGGCGCAGTCCCATGGTGGCCACAATGTTCGCGGCGTCTGCCGCCAGTTGCGCGCCGGTGAAGCAAATGCACCGCGTGGCGCCGGTCGTGCCCGAAGTGATTTTCAAATGTTCGCAACCCGCGGGCAACGCGCCGATGGCCGGCGGGGTTTGCTCCGTTTCCAACGGACACGCGGGTTTCCCCCGGCGCCACGCAGCCAGCAGGGTGAAAATGAATTCCGGCTGGTTCCCCTGCGGATAGACGACCGGCGCGTCCGGCACCAGCCAGGTTTCGCCCAGGCGATGCAGCTCGCCAAAAGTCCAAAGCCGTTCGCCGGCCAAATCGCGCAGGGCGATTTCGTCCCGAAACTGGACGGCGATGCGGCCCCAGCGTTCGTAAAGCATTGTCAGCTTAGTAAGGCACTCCTAACTTGGCGGGCAAGTGAATTGATGCAAGCCGCCGACGTCATCGCCCGCCCTGCTGCCGCCGCCCCCGTTGGGGAAGCGGCGCGCCCGCGCTTCCTGTTCGCACGCGACAGCTTCGCCTTCGCCAACGAATTGTTCTGGGCGTATCAAGTGGACGCCGCGACGGACCGGATGACGTTTTCCCGCCGCGAACCGCGACCGCAATACGCGCATCGCTGCTTCGTGCTCACCCGCGCGGCCCGGCAGTTCTTTTACCACGCCGAATTCGATGCCACGATGACGGCGGTGGATGAGCAGACGTATCGCTGCAAGATTCGCGCGGTGGTTTCGCGCAGTCCGCGGGTGCCCTGCCCGGTGGAGGACCGCGTGAAGATTCCGGGCTTTGGCGGACTGCGGGATTTCAGCCATGCGTGGGAAGCGTTGCTGAAGGCCGAATGCGGCGGCGCATGGCGCTCCTACGTGCTGCGCAGTCATTGGCGGATGATTTTTCCCATTTCACGGTCCCATCAGGCGCGCACCGCCGCACAGCTGGCCGCCGCGCTTGACCGCGGCGTTCCGCCGGTCATTCATCTGGTGCGCTTCCCGAAGCTGACCATCAATCACGGGATGATTTTAACCGGTTGCACCGCCACCGCCGCGGGCCTGTGCTTTGATGCCTATGATCCAAACGATCCCCAGGCACCCACGACCGTGTCGTTTGACGCGGCCGCGCGGACCTTTTCCCTGCCCGCGAATGCGTATTGGGCCGGCGGCCCGCTCGACGTGATTGAAATCTACCGCAACTGGTTTTTGTGATCCGGCCCGGGCGGCGGTTCGGCCGGTGGCCGTTTTTTGGGCGGACGCAGAAACGCCGAGCCGAAAAAGACGAGTCCGCAAAGGTTGATGCCCGCGATGTAGCCGATCTTGTAGGCGCGCCCGTTGTTGTTCGCCGCGTAGATGTCCACGTCCTTGCCGATGAGCAGGCTGGGCAGCGCCATCGGCATCAAGGCGCCGTGCGCCATCCCGAGACCGAGCCCGGCCTGCACATCGCGCGGGAAAACCCGGGGCGACGCCCACGCGTAAATCCAGCCGAAAAGGATGCCCACGATGACAAGCGTGACGGCTTTGCGGACAATCGTGAGGAGCGGGACGCCGAAAATGGCGGGTGAGGCTTGAGTTGCTGGCATGTTTGCTCTATTGCGGGAGCATGTTTTTGGGTCCGCGCTCCACGCAAGCAGAATATTTCGACCTGCCGGGGCGGTCCGAATCCGAAATGCTCGCCGCCCTCGCCGACCTGGACCGCGTCAACCGCTTCTTTCTGTTCGCGAAACCGTTTGAGGAAGTGCTGCCCCGCTGGCTCGGCGAGCAACGCTGCCGCCACCTGGAATTTCTGGACGTCGGCGCCGGCTCGGGACTGCTGGGCCAGACGTTGTCCCAGTGGGCCAAGACTCGCGGCTGGAATTGGCACTTTACCAATCTGGATTTGCATCCGGTTGCGCCCCATCTGCGTCACGGCGCCCGCTGGGTCAGCGGCTCGGCGCTGGACCTGCCCTTTCCCAACGACAGCTTCGACGTCGTGGTCGCGTCGCAAATGACCCACCACCTGACGGATGGTGAAGTCGTGCAACATCTGCGCGAGGCGTGGCGGGTTGGCCGCGAAGCGGTCATGATTTCCGACCTGCACCGCAACGCGGGGCTGTTGGCGATGTTGTGGCTGTCCACGCGCCTCTTCGGCTTGTCGCAGCCCGTGCGGGAAGACGCGCTGACCTCGGTGCGGCGCGGTTTTCAGATCGATGAATTACGTTCGCTGGCGCAGCAGGCCGGACTGGACGGGGCGCACGTGTGGCTTTACTACGGCACACGGATCATTCTGCAGGCGCGGAAGTAAGCAGCGGCGCCGGAAGCGTCGCACTGACCGGACTGGCCGGGCGCGGTTGATTCCACCACCAGCGCAACCAGCGCCACGTGTCGCGGAGCGGACGGATCTTGCTGCCGGCGCCACGATAAATCACCTGCACCGGCACGAAACGCACGCGCTCGCCGGCCCGCAGAAATTGCACCAGGAATTCCGATTCGACCTCGAAACGGTCGGCTTGCAGCGGCAGCTTTGCCCAAACATCCAGCCGCACGAGCCGGAAACCGCACTGGGAATCCAGGAGCCTTTCGCCGGTCAATCGGGACAGCCGGCGCGTCAGCCAGCGGTTGACCCAGCGGCGCACCGGCGGGATGCGGTCCGGCGCATGGAAGCGGTTGCCCACAATCAACGCCGCGCCGTCGCGGTCGGCGCAGGCCAGGAATGCCGGAACATCCGCCGGCGCGTGCTGCCCGTCGCCATCCAGGCAGAGCGCCCACGCATGGCCCCGTTCCAGCGCCTTCCGCAGGCCGGTGCGCAACGCGGCGCCCTTGCCTTGATTTTCGGGGTGCCGCACAACACAGGCACCGGCGCGGGCGGCGGCGCGGCCGGTTTCGTCGGTGGAGCCGTCATCGATCACAATGACGGACGGCAGGACATTCTTCAGTTGGGAAACCAGCCCACCGATGTTGGCGCCTTCGTTGTAGCAAGGCACCACGAGCGCACATTGGCGGGCCCAACGCGCGGGGTCTGAGGACGACAATTCCATCCGGCGGCGGTCAATCCACGCGGTCAATGTGCAGGTCCGAACGCGTCACCTTGCCGGTCTCGGCGGAAACAAAGACGTCGCCCACATCAACGCTTTTCATGGGATTGCTCAACTTGCTGGCCCACAGGCGGACCTTCCAGACCGGGCCCTCGTCGCTGTTTTCAAGCCAGAGTTGCGTGGCGGTCAGCTTGAGCGGCTTCAGCAACGGCTCGGCAGTCGCCATGCGGATGGCCGCGTCGGAGTCGGTTTTCAGCTTGTCCTTGTCGAGCATCTTGTTGCCGCCGGTGACCGGTTCGAGCATCCGCCACGGCCGGGACACCTTCAGCTTTTCGCCCGCGCCAAACTTGACTTCCGTGGCCTTGAACGCGGCGTCGGCATCGTAATAGACGACATACCAGATGGTGGGCGTGAGGCTGCCGATGGATTTCTCCGAGCGAATTTGCACGACCTTGTCGCGACAGTCCTTGCCGACGTAGTCGTTGCCCTTTTTCACGAGCTGAAACGCCGTGGCTTCGCCGGCACGGACGTTCGTCAAGCCGCCCGCGACACCAACCAGGGCCACCAGCACGAGTGATTTCAACCAGCAACAAATGCTTTGCATCCGCCCACCATAACGAATCCCGTCGCGCGCTGCAATCCGCCGCTGCGGGCGGGACGGAAAATGCGTTGATTTGGGCCTGCTGGCTTACTCTAATGAGTTCGTGACGGAGCTTCATTACCATCCAAGCGCGGCGGATCTCGCGGCGGACGGCGCCGGACATTCCGCACTGCTGGATCGGGCGGCCGCGGTCACGCGTGCGACGTTTGGCCGCAGCGTGTTCGTGCGCGCCGTGGTCGAGATTTCCAACTTCTGCCGCGAGCAATGCGCGTATTGCGGCATGCGCCGGGACAACCACGCGTTGGCCCGCTATCGCGCCCAGGCCGACCAACTGATCGAACTGGTTCTCTCGCACCGGCCGGAGTGCGTCACGGACATCAACATCCAGGCCGGCGAAGATCCCGTAGCCGTGCGCGACGTGGCGATCCCGCTGGTCCGGGCGATTCGTCAACATACTTCGCTCGGCGTGAGCGTGTGTCTCGGCACGCTGAATGCCGAACTCTATCATGAGTTGCAACGGGCCGGCGCGAGCATCTACATCATGAAGTTCGAGTGCGCGAACCCGGAGCAATACGTGCGCTTCCAGGCGCCCGGAACCTTGACGGAACGCCTCGCCCACATCCGACTCCTGGCGGAAAGCGGCTGGACAGTGAGTTCCGGCTTCATCGCGGGCCTCCCCGGCCAGATGCCGGCCGATCTGTTGCGCAATTTGGAGCTGGCCGCGTCGCTGCCATTGCACGGTTGCAGCGTAAGCCCGTTCATTCCCGGCGAAGCAACGCCGCTGGCGACCGCACCCCGCGCGAATCCGAACTGGACGTTGAATTGCATGGCCGCGTTACGCTTGAGGCACCCGCAGTGGGTGATTCCGGCCGTGAGCGCCTTGAATCTGGCGGAAAAGGACGGTTACCGCCACGGCCTGCGCGCCGGCGCGAATCTGGCCACGATCAACCTCACCCCGGAGGAAGTGCGGGAAAACTACGTCATCTACAAACGCGAACGCTTCATCATGACCACGGAGCGGGTCTTGAACGCCATTGGCGCCGAGGG
>DASTWL010000066.1 GCA_035765895.1 Verrucomicrobiia bacterium
GACGAACTCATTGCGGCCATTGACGATTACATCGCGGCCAACAACCAGAAGCCAAAGCCCTTTGTTTGGACCGCCACCGCCGAACTCATTCTCGATCGCGTCGCCACACTTTGTAAGCGAACTAATCGCTCACCACACTAGCTTACGCTGTCATTTGTGAATACGACGAGCAGCCCCCATATCGTGTGTGCGCTTGGGACGGGGACTGCGCAAGTTGGACCGATCCCGTGGCAAAACAATGCGTTGCTGGTAGTGGCAGCCGAACTCCGGGTCAGGCCGTTACAAATAATGTAACAATCAACACCTACATCAATGGGACATGTGGCGACTTTTCTGGGTGTCACGGCGGCACCTTGAGTAGCTCGTCACCGAACCAGCAGATGATTGACCACCCTTGCACCGATTGCCCGGCAGGTTAGACGAATTATTCAAAAGTCTTTGGCATAAAGGGGTCAGTTAAAGGGGGCAGTCCTCACTGTTGACACAAAGGCGGCGGGATTTAGGTATGCGGCATGCCCCGCAACCTGCGAGTCGGATATCCGGGCGCGATTAACCATGTCATGAATCGCGGGCTCCCTTTGTGAAGTTTGGCGCCATTGGCAAAACCAATGGCCGGCCAAGTTTATCAATTAACGGTCCGAACTGCCCGCCCGCTAAGCTGCGCCCATGAATACAAAGACGCAGGTGCGGACCATCAAATCGCTGCAACAGGTTGCCGTTGTCCTAGCCATCGGTGCGCTGGCCATTTTGGGCGGGCGTTTGGGCCACCATTATTCTGGCGGCGGCAGTCTGGTCACCAATCCGAATGGCTTCGCGTCCGCTCAGATGGCCAGCGGGATCCGGTTGGTCGAACGTTGAACGCGCCCCTCCGACCATGAATCCCGCGCTCCACACGGAACTGGATCGGCTCAAAGAGCGGCAGGCCCATCTGCTTCAAGCGGTGGATTTGCTCGGCACTCGCATCGACGCACTGGAGCAACGGCTCGCAGAGGAGGCGCGGATGGAGGGGCCCAAACCCGTCGGGCCGGAAGCGGGTCCATCTGCCGCCGCAGGGCGGGTGCCGGGAGTGAACGCGCCCATGACTGTGCCGCCGGTTCTGAACACGGTGGCCGCCACGCCGCCGGAAGGCCGCAACATCCAACCACTCATCGCGCAGAGCCAGCCGGCAACTTTCAAACCGCAATCTGCAATTCCGTCATCAGCAATGCGGCCGCCCGTGACGTTCACGCCGCTGGTGCCGCCACCGGTTGCGGCGCCAGCCTTGTCCAAGCCGTCCGAGTCCTTTGAGTTGCGTCTGGGCACGTATTGGCTCGTGCGCATTGGCATTGTGGCGATGCTGACGGCGCTGGTGTTCTTTGGCACGTATGCCTACCAGAATTTCATCGGCCAGCTGGGCCCGGTTGGAAAAGTCTCGCTGTTATATCTCGCGAGCGGCGCCTTGCTTGGTTGCGGCGCGTGGTGGCAACGGCGCGCAGCCAAGGAGTCCCTGCGCAACTACGCGCAGGTGCTGTTCGCGGGCGGACTGGCGGCGGTCTATTTTACCACTTACGCGGCGCACCACTTTCCCAATCTGCAGATCATTGCCAGTGCGACGCTGGATGGCGCGCTGCTGCTGGGCTGGACGGGATACATGGCCTGGACGGCGGACCGCAAAAAATCCGAGGTGCTGGCGGTGTTCGCGGTCGGGCTGGCCTATTACTCGTCGGTAATTACGCATGCCGGCCATTTTACGCTGTATTCCAACCTCGTGCTGACGACGGCCGTGTTGTTCTTCCTCGTGCGCAATCGCTGGGCGATGCTGTCGTTCGGGAGCCTCGTGGCGACCTATGCAAGCTACGGCTTCTGGCGGTTTCACGGCGACGGGGGCTGGCAGTGGGCCGGACCGGAGGCGGGCTTGTGGACGGGGGTGTATTTTCTCGCGGCTTACTGGCTCATCTTCACGGCCGCAGTCTTTCTGTCGCGCCACGAACAGTTTGCCGGCGTCAATCGCGCCTCGTTTGCGACGTTGAACAACGGGGCATTCTTTGCGCTGTTCCTGCTTACCATGTGGCAGGTGCACAGCGGCGGCTTCTGGCGATTCTGCCTGGGCTACGGCGCGGTGCTGTCGGGCGCGAGCGTGCTGGCGCGGTTGCGGCTGCGGGAGGAACCGCTGGCGGCAAACACCTATCTTACGCAAGGGCTGTTGCTCGTGACCGTTGGGTTCATTGCCAAATTCAGCGGGCTGCACCTGGCGCTGGTGCTGGCGCTGGAAAGCGCGGCGTTGTGGATGGCGGGCACGTTCAATCGCAACCTCATTCTGCGCACGAGCGCCTGCGTTTCAGCGGCGCTCGCCACGCTCTGGGTGATTGACGGAATGGAACCGCAATCCGCGAGCGGCGCGTGGCTCGGCGCGGGCGTGGGCGGGTTGCTGGCCTGGAACGGTTTCTGGTCCCACGCGCGCGGGCAATCGGTCTCGCCCCGGCTCATGCGGACGGCGCCCACGTATTTCAGCCTGCTGGCGTTGATCGTGTGGAGCTTTGCCCTGTGGCAGAATGTGGTGGTCGAAGTGCGTCCGGTGGCGTTCGCGGTGCTGGCCGTGGTCCTGTCCTGCGGTCTGCAGCGGGCGAGGCTCCGGGAGTTCAGCCTGCTCGCCCAACTGCTCCTGCCCGTCGGCGCGCTGGACTTCGTCGTGCGTCAGCCGCTGGGCGGCGGTTCCGCGGCGTGGTGGTCGCTGGTTGGCGTTGCCGGTCCGGCCCTGGTGCTAGTGCACTGGTGGCAACGACAAACCCGCATCGAATGTCCGCGCCCATTGCGCATGACCGGCCAACTTGGCTTCTCGCTGATGCTGGTAATGCTCATCGGGAGCTGGCTGGAACCCAGGTTGAACGCGCGGGACTGGGTGTTGGTCGGCAGCGGCTTGGGCCTGGCGATGACCGGTTACGGCGCGGCGACGCGCAATGGCGCGCTGGCCGCGGTGGCGCAATCCTTTGCGGCCGTCGGCACCGGCGTCTGGCTCATTCACGCCGGGCCGGAGCAGGTCACATGGCTGACGGGACTCGTGCCGCTCGCAACGCTGGCCGTGCTTGGTCGCGGCGGAAAAATCTGGGCCGCGGCCCAACCGGAAGGTCATCCAGTGGCGGACTGGGTGCGCCAGATGGCGGTGATGTATGGCCGGGGCGCCATGGGATTGGTCGTGTGGTGGCTTTTCGCTTACGTGCCGGAGCGGCAACTGGCGGCCAGTTTGGCCGCGGCCGGCGCGGTGGCCTTCGGTTGGGCGGGCGGCCGCAACCGTCGCGAATGGCTCGGGTTCAGCGCCGTGCTGAACGCATGTTCGCTGGCAGTGCTCGGCCATGCGCTGGTAGTTGGCCACGCGGTTTATTTGCCCGATGCGCTCGCGATTGGGGCATGGATGGTCGAGCAACAGGTGGCCCGCCGGCAGGCGGAGCGTTATGCGCTACCGGCCGCAGTTCACACGTTTGTCATTCTGGCTGCGGGCACTTCGCTCTGGTGGCTGGCGACGCAATGGGTGATGCAGGGCTTCAGCGGGTTTTACCTGACGGCGAGCTGGTCGGTGTTCGCGTTCCTCCTGCTCGCGCTGGGCGTGGCGCGTCGCGAACGTCTCTATCGCTGGCTGGGGCTCGGCATTGTGGGCGCTGCGGTCGGACGCGTGGTGATCTTCGATGTCTGGCGGCTGGAAACGCTCTACCGCATCCTGAGCTTCTTCGCACTGGGGCTGGTCCTGCTCGTGCTTGGATTCATTTATAACAAATACCAGGAACGCATCCGCCAGTGGCTGTGAAACCGGACAATGCTTCCTGTCGGCGCGCCAGGAATCAACGCGGCGCCGTCAGGTATTCCAGCAAATCGGCAAGGTCCGCGGGCGACAATCCGGCGGCGGCGTCCTCCGGCATCAGTGACCATTTCTGCGGATAAACGCCCTCGACCTGGGTGCGTGGCAGGAAGAGCGGGGCGGTGCTCGGCGTGCGCACCACGTAGCTGTCCTCGCCGGACTTGGTGATGAGGCCGAAGATCAACTGGTCGTCCGTGCGTTGCAGCACCTGCGTTTCGTAACCCCCGGTAATTTCGTGGTTCGGTTCGAGAATGTCCTGCAACAACTGCGGGCGCCCCCGGTCCGCGGCGGCCTCCAGGCCCGGACCAAACGCCCGTCCTTCGCCGTTAAACTCGTGACAGTTCGCGCACCGCGCCAGAAAGAGTGCGCGGCCGTGCACCGCGGTGCCCCTGGCCGGCAGCACCTTTGCGAATTGTTCGGCGAGGTGGGCGCCGTTGGCCGGGCCGAACAAACGCAGCGCCCGGGCGGCCGTGCTCGAATCGTTGTGAAACCGGAGGAAATTCACCTGCACGTCGGACAACGCGCCTCGCGGAATCTGGTTTTGTTCGAGCGCGGTCATCAGCGCCAGCGTCCGGTCGTAACGGCCCAGCAGACGATCCAGAATGGCGCGCTGGGCCGCGGCGCTCAACGACGGCCAGCGCTGGATGAAGGCCGTGGTGATGAGCGGATCGGGGAAGCGCGCCAGGGATTCGACGGCCGCCACCTGCACGGCCGGCGGTTCGCCGGGCACCATCAGTGCCAGCAACCAGTCGCCGATCTCGCGCGAACTGTAACCGCTCACGCCCAGGAACCGGATGGCTTCCGCGCGCAGATTGGTGTTGTTGCCGTCAACGCCCAGCGTCAAGGCCCGGTCGCCAAATGCCCGCCATGTTCCGCGGGGCGCCGCGCCGACGAACGTCCGGCCATTGTTGGCCAGCCCTTGGCCCACGGCCCGCGCCAGGGTAAAAGCATCGGTGGTCCCCAAATTGGAGCGCTCGATGGCGATCAGAACATCATCAAGGCCCTGACTGGATTCTTCGCCGGTCAGCGTCGCCAGGTTTTGCAGGAACTGCCAGCCGGCGTCGCTGCGGCGGAGCGGCTGGTCGTTCACGAGGCTCATGAAAATTTGGTCCGCGCGATAGGCCGCCGAGGTCAGAACGGCGAACTGAACCGCGCGATTGTCGGGTGCGGCGTTGCGCACGATGTTCGCGAGGCGGGGCGGAACCTGCGGACGGTTCAACCGCCCCAGCGTGAACGCCGCCTGAAACTGGACCCGCACCGAGGCATCGTTCGCGGCGGCGTCGAGCGCCCGCCAAAGCGCCGGGGAAACGTCGTCGTTGCGCACAAACCATTCCGCGAGTTGCACGGCCCGTTCCCGCACCACCACGGCCGGATCGTTCATAGCCGTGATGACGTCCGCTTCGGTCAGCGCGCCCAGGCCGGCCAGCGTGTTGAGCGTTTGCTGCCGGGCGAACGGCAGCTTGGCGCGGGGCAGTTGCTTCGCCAGGTCGCGGACGATGTTTGTGTCGTTTCGCTCGAACAACAGCCGCGCCGCGGTGTCGCGCACCCAGCCGTTCGGGCTGGCCAGCAGGGGGGCCAGTTCGGCGGAAGTGTAGTCGTTGAAATCGGGAATTTTCCGCGGTTTCAGGCTATCCGGCGAAATGCGCCAGATGCGGCCGGCGGTGCGGGTCTGGTCAAGCCGTTCCTGCGCGACGTCCGCCACGTAAAGCGAACCGTCCGGCCCGGCGATGACCTGCACCGGGCGGAAGGTTGCATCGCGCGAGCTGAGCAAAACGCAACCCGCCTTGCCGGGCGGACGTTCCAATCCGGGAACCAGCCCGTCGGTCCGGAGATGCAGCCGGAGCACAACGCGTTGTTCCGGATCGGCCAGGAACACGTCGTTGATGCTGTTCGTGGGCAAACTTCCGCCGCGATAAATCAACAGGCCGGCGGCGGACTGGAAGCGCAGGCCGGCATCCGGCGAAGGCAGTTCTTCGGTCAGGCGCGGCCAGATGAACAGCGGATTGCGACTCGCGCGCGCCGGATCGCAGACCGTGAATTGCATCGGCCGCGCGGCGGAGCAGGTAAAGCGCCGGCCGTCGTTGTCAAACGCCAGGCCGCGGCTTTCGCCGCCGGGTTCAATGCGTGCCGCGAGCGTGCGCGGGTTGAAGGCAAAATCATTGCCGCGCAGCGGCACGCCGGGCATCGACGGAACGGCCAGGCAGGAAAGCGAGCCGGTGACGTTGGCGGCGGCCACATGGACCCAATTATCCGGGCCCCAAGTGAGGCTGTTCAAGCCGGCGCCTATGCGCACAGGTCCGTTCGTCGGCTCAAATCCGCCATACACCTCCCGGCGCAGGGCGGTCGCGCCTGTCCCGTTTGCGCCGGAGAGAAAGAGAATTTGCCGCGGGCCCGCCACAAACACGCCGCCGCTGTAACAAAGCAGCCCCGTCGGCCGGGGCACGTCGGTGGCGAACACCGTGGCCTGGTCAAACACGCCGTCGCCATCGGTGTCCTCGAGCATCTTGATCTGGCCGTTTTCACTGCCCACCACGAGTTCGGCCACAAACAATCGACCGCCCGAATCGAAGGCCATCGCGACCGGGGCGGTGATCATTGGGTCCGCCGCGGCCAGTTGCAGACGAAACCCCGGCGTGAGCGTCATGGTGCGAAACACGTTGGTGACGTCGGCGCTGAACGATGGACGCGGGGAATTGGCGGCCGGCTTCGGCGCTGAAGTGGCGGTGGCCATCACGGGGGCGTTGGTCCCCAACGTTGCGGTGTTCGTGGACGCGGCGTCCGCGCCCATCGTCCGCATCGTCAGGCACAGGCCAAGCGCAACCCATGCCACAACACACTGAATCACCCGGTAGGACATCACCAAATGCTGGCCCGGGCGGCCCGGCCGGCCAATCAAAAAATGCGAGGCCCGTTGCTGACCTCATTTTGGCGCGGCCCGGGCAGAACCGGTGCACGTTATCCTGCGAAGGCGACTTGATGCGCGGCCGGGTCCAAGGCAAGTTCGGGGCAAATGAAAAATGTTTTGTTATTCGCCTTGGTTACCTTTTTCGTGAGCACCGCTTTTGGAGCGAACCCGGACCGGGTGGCGGACAAGCCGTTGTTTCGCGACCCGGTTCACGATGGGGCGGCCGATCCCACCGTGATCTGGAATCCCCACCTGAAACGCTGGTGGATGTTCTATACCAACCGGCGGGCTGACGCGACCAATGCGCCGGGCGTGTCCTGGGTGCACGGCACCCGGATCGGCATTGCCGAGTCGGTGGATGGCGGCGCGCACTGGCGTTACGTCAGCACGGCGCAAATCGATCTGCCGCCGGAATTCGGCGGCAACGCGGTGACGGAATGGGCGCCCGAAGTGTTCACGTCCGCCGACGGCCTGCACCACATGCTGCTGACCGTGGTGCCGGGCATCTTCACGGACTGGGATCATCCGCGGACCATCGTGCACCTGACCAGTCGCAACCTGTTGCAATGGTCGAACGCCCAGCCGCTCACGCTGGCCTCGGATCGCGTGATTGACCCATGCATCATTCAGTTGCCGAACCTCACGTGGCGCATGTGGTATAACAACGAACGTGACCACAAATCCATTTACTGTGCGGACTCGCGCGATCTCGTCACGTGGGAGGACAAGGGCAAGGCGGTGGGAGATCAGCCCGGCGAAGGGCCGAAGGTGTTTCGCTGGCATGATTATTATTGGATGCTCACGGATGTCTGGAACGGCCTCGCCGTGTATCGCTCCGAGGACGCGGTCAACTGGCGGCGGCAAAAGGGCGGCAACCTGCTGGAAGCCCCGGGCGTCGGCACGGATGACCAGGTGAAGGGCGGCCATCCCGACGTGGTGGTCAGTGGCGGCCATGCCTACCTGTTCTACTTCACGCATCCGGGACGGCGCGGGCCCGACGCTGACAAGGATGGCTTCGAGCAGCGGCGCAGTTCGATTCAAGTGGCCGAACTTCGCTACAAGAAGGGCCGCCTGTCCTGCAACCGTGACGTGCCGACGTGGATCAAGTTGATCGGCGGCCGCTGAGTTCCAGGACGCACACTGCGCCGCACCCGGGCCGGTTTGTCCGCTGCCCGCGCTTCTTCACAGCGCTGGCGAAACCGCGCGTGTCCCCAAAACTGGCGAGGCGCCCGGCGGACGGGTTTCCCGTAAGCTCGCGGCATGATTTCCTTGCGGCGGCTCATGGCGGGGATCGCTTTTGCCCTGGCGGGCTCGCTGGCGCTGGCCAACGACCCCGGCGGCGGGGCGAACGGCGTCGGCGCCAACGTCACGCTCACCAGCAGCGGCGGGAATGTCATTCTGGCTAACGGCATCATCTCCGCGACCATTGCCACCAACAACGCCAAGGTCACCTCGTATTTGTTCAACGGCCGGCAGATGCTGGATGCCAGCGGGCTGATTTATTACAGCATGGACGGCGGCACGAGCTACGAGCAGCCGGCCAATTGCGTTTACCGCGTCGCCACGAACACCACAGATATGGTGGACATTTCGTGCCGGGTGACCTGGGCGGACCACACCAACCGCGTTCACGCGTTCGACATCGACGTGCATTACGTCCTGCGCCGCGGCGACACGGGCCTTTACGGCTACGCCGTTTTAAGCCATCCGGAGACCTATCCGGCGACCGGTGTGGGCGAGTGGCGCCTGGTCTGGAAGCTGCCGCACACTTCAACCGACTGGACCTTTGAACGGATTTACGTCGATGCGCTGCGAAACTGGTATTGGGGCACCTACCAGGATTTTACGGCGGAAGCCGCCACTGGCATTGCTGAAGTGGGGCTGCTGACAACCGGTCTGCGTGCGGGGCAATACGACTGCAAATACGAGTATTCGGCCGACTACCAGAAAATCGGCTGCTGGGGCCACGCGAGCGATACGAACGGAGTCGGCGTCTGGGTGGTTCTCGGCGGCTGTGATTATTTGAACGACGGTCCGACGAAGAACGACCTCACGCTCGCTGAGTCCTACAATCTGCTTCATTTCGGCCGTAATCATTACAACGGCTCCGGGACGAGCGTTGCGGCGGGGGAAAACTGGTCCAAAATCTATGGGCCGTATCTGCTTTATTGCAACCAGACCGCGGCTGGCGCCGGTGCGGGCGACGTCCTGTGGGCGGACGCCCGAGCGCAGGTGCAGGCGGAGGTTGCCGCGTGGCCTTACGCGTGGCTGAGCGACAACACGAATTATCCCGTGGGTGCTTCCCGCGGTGCAGTTTCGGGCCGGTTCAGCGTGAACGATCCGCTCAAGCCATCGCTCGCCGCCGGCACGAACACCTGGATCGGGCTGGCGCAGCCAGATCCGGCCAGCAACTGGCAGTTCGACTCGAAACATTACCAGTATTGGACGCATCCGGATGCCGCGGGGCATTTTGTGGTTCCAGCGGTGCGGCCCGGAATTTACACGCTTTACGCCTTCACCGACGGCGCCGTGGGCGAATTTTCGCAGCCGAACGTCGTTGTGAGTGCCGGCGCGACGAACGCGCTCGGTGACGTGACGTGGACCGTGCCGCATCCCGGCGGGCGAATCGCGTGGGAGATTGGCGTGCCGGATCGTTCCGCAACCGAGTTTCGTCACGGCCACACCGATTATTGGTATCCGTTCCTGTGGAACACGATTTCCAATGAATGGTCGAACCCGCTCGAATACTTCGTCGGCACGAGCAACTGGACCAATGACTGGAACTACGTTCATCCCGGCTATCTGGCTGGCGGCACTTGGAGCGGTTGGAAGTGGCGGATTCATTTCACCCTGACCAATCTGCCGTCGAGCGGCAGCGCGACGCTGACGATTGCGTGGGCCAGCGCCGATTCCGCGGCGGAGCAGGTGTTCGTGAACAACGAGAGCAGCGCGCTTGCGGATTTTTATCCGTCCTGCCTGGGCGGCCCGACCGGCGGAAACGCGCACATCCGCGAAGGCATCCATGCCAAATACGGCGTGGATTACGTGACCATTCCGCTGTCGGCGCTGCAACTGGGCACCAATATCATCACGCTGGTCGAGCGGCGCACCGGTGGCGCCACGCAGCATGTCATGTATGACTACGTGAGCCTCGAATTGCCCGGTGCTCCGCCGACGCCGCCCTCGGGCCGCAGCCTCACTTGGGTGGGCGGCAGCAATGCCAACACCTGGGATCTCACCAACACGTTGAACTGGCTCATCACCTCGAACGGCGCACCGGCCACTTTTACAAATGGCGACAACGTCGCATTCGACGACAGCGGCAACAACAGTGTTCCCGTCACGAAAACCGGTTCACTGTCGCCGGGCCTGTTGACCGTGACGGGTAACAAAACCTGGACCCTTGGCGGTCCGGGTTCGCTGGATGGCTCGATGACGTTGTTCAAAACTGGAACGAACCGGCTGGTGTTGAACGGCACCAACAACTTCACCGGTGGCACGACCTTGGATGACGGCGTCCTGCAACTTGGCACCGGCGAACTCAGCAACGCGGGCATCGGGGTGGGGCCAATCACGTTCACCGGCGGCACGCTGCAACTGAATGGTTACGGCATCCCGGACAACGGCACGACCGCCTACGGCGCGCTGCCCAATCATCTGGTTGTGGCCGCGGGCGAATCCGGCACGATTCTCTGCCCGCAACGCATCGGCGGCGCCGGGCTTGGCGGTTCGCTCACCGGTGCCGGCACCTTGAATTTGAAGGTGGATTACGTCCGCGGCCAGATCAGTGGCGACTGGTCCGGGTTCAACGGCCTGCTCAACGTCAGCCCCCGCAACACCAGCGGTGATCTGCGCTTTGCCAATGGGAATCCGGGCCTGCGCGCGGCAGCCATCAATCTTTCCGGGGGCGTCAGCTTCTATCTCATCAATCATTTCTACGGCTCGACCACGTTTGCCATCGGGTCGCTGGCCGGTCCGGCGAACACGTCGCTGGCCTCCGGCTCCGATGTGGGCGGGCGCATCGCCACCTTCCGCGTGGGCGGACGCAACGACGACGCCACCTTTGCCGGCAGCATTCGCGACAGCACGGGCGCCACAGGGATCACCAAAGTCGGTGCTGGCAGGTGGACCTTGAGCGGAACCAACACCTATTCCGGTTTGACAGCCGTGGCGGCCGGCACGTTGCAGGTGGTGGGCGTGATTTCGAACAACAGTCTCGTCGTGGTTTCCAATGGCGCCACGCTGGATTTGCCGGGCGTGATCACGGCCAATACGGTCCAGATCAACGCGGGCGGCTTTTTGACGGGCTGCGGCACGCTCAATGGCAATTTGCTGAACGATGGGACGGTGGTTTCCGACTGCGGCGCACCGGGGCGATTGACCATCTTTGGCAACGTGACCAACAACGGCACGCTGCAATGTCTCGTGGGCAGCGGCCTGCAGGTGAGCGGTGTGTTCGTGAACAACGGTCTGCTGGACCTGCTGACGGGCGCGCCTGGTTTGCCGGTGAACTTCATCAACAACGGCGTGGTGCTCGATCGGAGCAACCTGGTCGTGGCAGGACTAGCGCTGGTGGGGATGGATTTGGAAGTGCGCGTTCAATCCTACGCGGGGCACGGCTATCAATTGCAGCGCACCGCGTCGCTGGCGACGCCCGAATGGCAGAACGTCGGCGCAGCCCAGGACGGCGATGGCACGGTGTTGACCTTCACCGACGCGGGCGGCGCGACCGTGCCGCAGGGTTTTTATCGCTTTGCAGTGACGCCCTGAAGGCGCGCGTGAATTCTTGAATGACGCGCGGCGTCTGGCAGGATGCAGCGCATGCACGCCAATCAAGCCCCCCTGAAATCCAAACTGCTTCGTCTTGTCTCTCGTGTCGCCGCCGTTCTGACGGTGACCGCGACCCTGGCGCTGGCCGGCCGCTCAGCCGCGGTGCCCCCGCCTGCGACCTATGAACCCAAGCCGGAGGATCCATATTTCCTGAAATTCAACCCGTGTCTCGCGCCGCAACCCGGCCCGCTGTTGCTCAAGGAGGGAGACCGCCTGGCCATCATCGGCGACTCGATCACCGAGCAGAAGATGTATTCGCGGATCATGGAGGATTACCTGACCGTGTGCGTGCCGCAGTTGAAAATCACCACGCGCCAGTTCGGTTGGAGCGGGGAAACCGCGGAGGGCTTTCTCCAGCGCATGACCAATGACTGTCTCCGCTTCCATCCGACGGTTGCCACGCTCGCCTATGGCATGAACGACTTCCGCTATCGTCCGTTCGACCTTCTGAACAGCGAATGGTATCGCGCGAATTACACGGCCGTGGTGCGCAGCCTCAAGGCCGAAGGCGCGCGGGTGGTGCTCGGTGCGCCCGGCTGCGTCGGCAAGGTGCCAAGCTGGACCAGGTCCGACGCCTATTCGCTGGACGAGCTGAACGTCAGCCTGTGCGCGTTTCGTGACATCGACATCGAGATCGCGGCGGATGAAGACACGCGTTTTGCCGATGTGTTTTGGACCATGTTCAAGGCCGGCCACGAGGCCCGGCAGCGCTTTGGCACGGCGGACGCGCCCTACATGGTTTCCGGCCATGACGGCGTGCATCCAGGCTGGGCGGGACATTTGGTGATGGCCTACACGTTTCTGCGGTCGCTCGGTCTGGATGGCGACATCGGCACCTTCACGGTCGATCTGGCCGCCAACCAGGCGGAAGCCAGCGCGGGCCACACCATCGAAAGCTTTCAAAATGGCGAACTGACCGTGACAAGCGCGCGGTATCCATATTGCGCCACGGGTGAAACGAACAGCGACAATTCCATCCGCTCGGGCATGGAAATCGTGCCGTTCAATCAGGAGTTGAACCGCCTGATGCTGGTTGCGAAGAACGGAACGGCGCCAAAGTATCAGGTCACGTGGGGAACAGAATCGCGGGTTTACACCAGCGCGCAGCTCGCGGCGGGCGTCAACCTCGCGGCCGATTTCGCGGTCAATCCGTTCTCTGACGCCTTCAATCGCGTGGACACCGCCGTCAAGGCCAAGCAGGAATACGAGACGAAGCAAATCAAGAGCATCTTCCATGGAGCGGAAGGCAAACAGGACATGGAAGCGGCGGTGAAACGCACCGAGACCGAGCGCGCTCCACTGGCAGCGGCCGTTGCCAACGCGGTCGTGCCCGTGACGCACACCATCAAAATCCGGGCCGCCGAGTAAAACGAATTCTGAAACAGCGTGACAGAACTCATGAACACGAGGCGTTGGTTGCAATGGTTGTTGTTGGCCGGGGTGATGGCGGGCGGGCTCACGTTGAGCCCGTCGCTCCGGGCGGATGCGCCCGACACCACCCTCTGGTATCAACAGCCGGCCCGGAATTGGAACGAGGCCCTGCCGGTCGGCAATGGCCGGCTGGGGGCGATGCTCTTTGGCGGCGTGACGGACGAGCGGCTCCAGTTGAACGAGGACTCGCTCTGGTCCGGCGCACCCCAGGATGCGGACAATCCCAGGATGCGCGCCGCGCTGCCGCAGATTCGTGAGCTGCTGTTCGCCGGAAAATACGCCGAAGCCCAACGGCTCGCCGACCGCACACTGGTCTGCGTGGGGCCCGGCTCGGGCAGCGGGCAAGGGCGCAAGGTGGCCTATGGTTGTTATCAGACGCTCGGCGATTTGCACCTGGTCTTCAGCGGGGCCACCAACGTCACGCCAAAAAACTATCGTCGTGACCTTGACCTGGGCATGGCCACATCTCGCGTGAGTTACGAATTGAACGGCGTGAAGTTCGAGCGCGAAGTGTTCGCCAGTCATCCGGATCAGGTTCTCGTGGTCCGCCTGACGGCGAATCGTCCGGGCGCACTGGACTTCACCGCCCGGCTGTCGCGACCCGAGGCGGCGGAAATCGAACCGGCTGGACCGGACCAGTTGCTGATGCATGGCCAGATGTGGAATGGCACAAACTGGACGGGCATGAAATTCGCCGCCCGCCTTCAGGCTCAAGTCGAAGGCGGCCGGGTTTCCAGTTCAACCAACGGTTTGGAAATCACGCACGCCAACGCGGTGACGCTGCTGCTGACGGCGGCCACCGATTACACGATGCAACTGCCCGACTGGCGCCACGGTGACTCCGAGGCCAAGACGGCCGAACAATTGCAGGCCGCCGCCGCCAGATCGGTTGCAAGTCTCCGCGCCGCGCATGTGAAGGATTACCAGGCCCTGTTTCGGCGTGTGACCCTGGATTTGGGACGGACGGAGGCGGCGAAAAAGCCCACCGACGAGCGGTTGCAGGCGGTCAAGAACGGCGGCTTTGACCCGTCGCTCATCACGCTTTACTACAACTTCGGCCGGTATCTGCTGATCAGTTCCTCGCGCCCCGGCGGCATGCCGGCCAACCTGCAGGGGCTTTGGGCTGATGGCCTCCAGACGCCGTGGAATTGCGATTACCACGCGAACATCAATCTGCAGATGATTTACTGGCCCGCGGAAACCGCCAACCTTCCAGAGTGCTTCGAGCCACTCGACCGCTACATCGCTTTTCTCACCGGACCCGGCGCGAAGTCGGCGCAGGTGAATTACGGCGCGCGCGGCTGGACGGTGCACACGCTCGCCAACGTCTGGGGCTTTACGTCGCCCAGCGAATCGCCGTCGTGGGGCATGACGCCCTCCGCCGGCGCCTGGCTCGCCCAACATTTGTGGGAGCATTTCGCGTTCAGTCAGGACACAAATTACCTCCGGCGCGTGCTGCCGATTCTGCGCGGCTCGGCGGAATTCAGTCTCGACTGGCTCGTGCCCGATCCTGGGACCGGCAAGCTGGTGGCCGGCCCGGCGACGTCGCCGGAAAATCATTTCATTACCGCTGACGGACAGAACGGTTCGTTGTGCATGGGCCCGACGGTGGAACAGGAAATTGTCTGGGACGCGTTTACCAACTACCTCGAAGCCGCGCAGATTCTCGGTGTGCATGAGCCTGTGGTGGCGGAAGTCGAAGGCGCGCTGGGCAAACTGCGCGGTCCGCAAATCGGCAGCGACGGGCGGCTCATGGAATGGTCGGAGGAGTTCAAGGAACCGGAGCCGGGTCATCGTCATGTTTCGCATCTTTTTGCGCTCCATCCCGGGCGCGAAATCACACTCCGGGGCACCCCGACGCTGGCGGCCGCCGCGCGCAAGTCGCTCGAATACCGCCTCGCCCACGGCGGCGGACACACCGGCTGGAGTCGGGCCTGGGTGGTCAACTTTTGGGCGCGCCTCGGCGACGGGGAGCAGGCCGGCGACAACCTTCAGGCGTTGCTCGCAAAATCCACGATGCTGAACCTGTTCGACACCCATCCGCCGTTCCAGATCGATGGCAACTTCGGCGGCGTGGCGGGCGTCTGCGAAATGCTTCTGCAGAGTGAGAATGGCGAAATCGAATTGTTGCCGGCCTTGCCAAAATCCTGGGCGAACGGATCGGTCAAAGGGCTGCGGGCGCGCGGCGGCTTCGAGGTCGATCTGGCGTGGCGCGCTGGCCGGCTCGCTTCCGCAGAAATCCGCGGTGCCGCGGGCACGCCTTGCCAGGTGCGGCTCGGCGACAAGGTTGTGAACGTGAAATTGAATTCGCGCGGGACGGCGAGGCTGGATGCGAATTTGAACCCTTGAGCGCGTGTGCCGGATCGCTTTCTCCTGAATGCCCGGCCGCGGGGCGGGCGACCTTCTCGGCCATTGCGGTGGTCCTCGTTTGCCCCGCAAAGGCGCCACGGCCTGCTCTGGCTCCTGCTCGTTGGTCTGGTCGCCTCCGCGGCGGAAAATCCGGTTGAACTCGGTCCCAATGGCCGGCCGGTCAACCTCGTTGAAAACATTGACCGGCCATTGCGTTACACGCCGGTCGGCACGGACTTTGTCATCACGAACGGCGCCGAGTATTTCAACCGGCCGCTTTACGGGAACAATTCCGCGTTTCGCGTGGATGCGGGGGATCGCCCGGAGTTTTCGCTCTACTTGCCCGGGCGCGGCGGCAATTTGCGGCTGGGTCTGAAGACGCCGCTCGGCATCAAATGGCTCAACGACGCGGACCAGATCATCGCGCGCTATCGTCCGGGCGCGATGGAATACACCGTCCGTGATCCCGTGTTGATGAGCCTGCGCACGCTTCACCTGACCGCGCTGCCGCTGAGCGGACGTCAGGGCTTCATTGTTCGCGCCGAGGCCAATTCCGCGTGGATGGATGTTGAACTCATCTGGGCTTACGGCGGCGCCAACGGGATGAAAGGACGTCGCGGGGGCGACATCGGCTGCGAACGCGAACCCGTGGCTCAATTTTTTCAACTTCAAACCGGGCAATGCGCCGGGAGCGAATTTGCCGTTGCCTCGAATACCTTTACGCTGCGCACCAAGACCGCAACCATCGCCGGTGCGGCATCCGCCGGCACGGTATTGTCCCTCGGCAATGCCGCCGAGTGGGCACACCCCGACCAACTGCTGGCTGATATCGGAAGCACTTCAGACAGGTCGATCAACGACTTTCCCGTGCTGGTGGGACGCGTGCGACTGTCGCACGAATCGCCCGTGTTTCTCGTTTTGCAGCCCGTGACACCGGGGCTGGCGCCCCTTCAACCCGATCAACTTGCGGACGCCTTCGACGCGGCCGCCGCCCGTCGTCAAGGGGTGGCTGGGCGCGTCACGGTGAAAACGCCGGATCCTTTCATCAATGCCGCCGCCGCGGCGTTGAATGTCGCGGCCGACGGCATTTGGGATGAGGCACAACAATCCTTCATGCACGGTGCGGTGGCGTGGCGCATGCGGCTGCTCGGCTGGCGCGGCGCGCATGCCGGCGACGCGCTGGGCTGGCACGAGCGCACCGCTGCGCATCTGACCGGCTTTGCCCGGCAGCAAAACACCAATCCCATTCCGGCCACACTGCCGCCCGCGGATGCCGGCGCGAATCTCTCCCGCAACGAAGCGGCGTTGCACAGCAATGGCGATCTGACGCGCAGCCACTACGACATGAACCTGGTCGCGGTGGATGCGTTGTTCCGGCACCTGTTGTGGACCGGCGACCGCGCTTTTGCGGAAAGCATGTGGCCCGTGATCGAACGGCACCTTGCATGGGAACGGCGGCTCTTCCGGCGGGAGTTTGGTCCGGACAAGCTGCCGCTCTACGAAGGATACGCGTGCATTTGGGCCAGCGACGACCTGGCCTACAACGGGGGCGGGGCGGCGCACGCCTCAGCTTACAACTACTATCACAACCGGATGGCGGCGCGGGTGGCGCGCTGGCTGGGCAAGGATCCGTCGCCTTATGACCACGAAGCGGAGTTGATCGCACGCGCGATGCAGAAATATCTCTGGCTGCCGCGCGAGGGCAGTTTCGCGGAGTGGAAGGACTGGCTCGGCCGGCAACAGGTTCACCCGGCTGCCGCGCTCTGGACGTTTTATCACACGCTGGATTCCGAAGCGTCCACGCCGCAGGAAGCGTGGCGGATGAGCCGGTTCGTGGACACGCATTTTCCGCGCATCCCGGTGCGCGGCCCGGGTGTGCCCGAAGGAAACTTCACGTTGCCGACCACCACGTGGATGCCCTACACATGGTCGCTCAACAATGTGGTGATGGCGGAGTCCATGCACACCTCGCTCGCGTATTGGCAGGCCGGGCGAAGCGACGCGGCGTTCCCCCTCTTCAAGGGCGCGCTGCTCGACAGCATGTATCTCGGGCTGTGTCCGGGGAACGTTGGCATGTGCACCGCCTACGACGCCTATCGCGGGGAGTCGCAACGCGATTTTGCCGACGGCGTGGGGGCCACGTCCCGTGCGCTGATCGAAGGCTTGTTTGGCATCAAGCCAGATGCGCTGGCAGGCGTGCTGCGCATTGAACCGGGTTTTCCCGCGGCCTGGGACCATGCCACGCTGGAGCATCCCGATGTGTCGTTCCAATTCAGGCGCGACGGATCGAGCGAAACCTACATTGTGGATGCCCATTTCCCGCGACCGATGGCGTTGCGCTTAAACGTGGCGGCATTGGGTGAAGCTGTGGCTGCCGTGACCGTAAATGGCGTTCCGGCGAAATGGGAAACGGCCACCGGCGACCCCGGGTGGCCGCGTGTGGCAATTGCCGCGCCGGCGGCACCCCATCAGGAGGTGAAAATTGCCTGGCAGGGTGGACCGGTGACGATGAGCAAACCGCTGGCGGCAGTTGAACCGCCTGTGACCGCCTCATCGCAATCCGCCCCGGTGAATTGGCACACGCCGATACTGCCGGCAGCAACCTTTGCCTGTGTGGATCTCTCGCCGCTCTTCAATGATTCGGTCACGCAGATTTTCCGGCATGAGTATCTGGCGCCGCGCTCGCCCTTCTGTTCACTGGCAGCCCCGAAGCAGGGCATCGGCAGCTGGTGTCATCCGAATGACTCGTTCGACGTGGATGATTCCGGTCTGCGCGCGGTGGCGGCCGCCCAGGGCAACCGCATCCTGCTGCCCAATGGCATCCCGCTGGCCACGCCCGGCGCGGCGGACAGCCGCAACATCGCGTTCGTGTCGCAGTGGAACAATTTCCCCGACGAAGTGACGCTGCCGTTGCGCGGCCGATCCTCGCACGCTTATTTGCTGATGGCGGGTTCGACCAGCGCCATGCAATCGCGGTTTGACAACGGCGAGGTGATTTTCACTTACACGGACGGCCGCACCGCGCGGCTGGCCTTGCGCAATCCGGAAACCTGGTGGCCCATCGATCAGGATTATTTCATCGATGACTTCGCCTTCCGCTGGTCCGGTCCATTGCCACCGCGCGTGGACTTGCGCACTGGCAAGGTTCGCGTGCTCGACCTTGCAGCGTTCAAAGGCAAAGGCGGCCGCGTGCCGGGTGGCGCGGCCACGGTGCTTGACCTGCCGCTCGATGCCGGCAAGACGTTGAAGTCCCTGACCGTTCGGGCTTTGGCGAATGAGGTGGTGATCGGCCTGATGAGCGTGACGCTGGCGCGCTGACAGCGGCCGGTTTGCGCCGTGACGATTTCGTTGTCACCTTGTCCGTATCTGGGCGGCAGTTTCAACGTCAACCAGCGGCCGGGCCCGGGCCGCGCTTATCTGACCGTTTATGAAGACGATCCATCGAGTCGTAAACGCGTTGTGCCACAGCCTCCGTTTTTCACCCATCACCATCCGCGCCGGAATTGGCACCGCCATGGCGCTTGCCGCAGTGGAGGCCCCAGGGGACACCTTCAATGCTGAACGCTCGCTGGCAACCGCACCACCGGTCGTGGTAAGGACGGAACCGGTTGCCGGTGCCGACGGCGTCGATCCCGCGCTGACCGAAATCAAAGTCACCTTCAGCAAGATGATGCAGGAAGGCAGCTGGTCGTGGTCCACGTGGGGGGATGAGAACTTTCCGGAAATGGTGGGCCGCCCCAAGTATCTGGCCGACGGCCGCACGTGTGTGCTGACGGTGAAACTGCAGCCCGGCAAGTTTTATGCGACCTGGCTCAACAGTGAAAAATTCCGCAACTTCAAAGACGTGGGCGGGCGGCCGGCGGTGCCGTATTTGTTGACGTTCCGCACTGCACCGGGCGGCGCGGCAGCCGTGAGCGACGGGCCGGATGACAACGCCTGGCGCACGAAATTGAATGACAATCAACGTCTCCTTGTGGCTTGGACGGACCGGCAGTTCCGCGGCTTTTCCGACGAGCGGACGTTGGTGGGCAGGTCCGCAAAGGAACGGTCAGCGCTCGAAGCACGAATGATGGACGCGCTCAAGGGGCCACAAACCCGCGACTACTTTCAGGCCATAAATACATTGGGCGCGTTGCGTTCAACCAACGCTTTGGCCGCGTTGCGCCACATCGCGTTCGAGCGCGTGGACAAGAATAATCGCGATCGTTGGATGGCGGTCCGCGCGCTTGGGAACATCGGGGACAAAAGCGTGGTTCCCGAGATGATTTCGCTGGTCTATCACGGTAACGTCAACACGCGTTGGTGGGCGCAGATTTCCCTGGTGCGTTTGACCGGGCAAAACTTCGGCGGCGATTGGAATGCGTGGGGCAACTGGTGGAACAGACAAGGCGGGCAGCCGGCTTACAATCCAGAAATCATCCGTTGGTGGACCGGTCAGGTGGAGCCGGAGCGGCTGGCGGAAAGTCTGGCCGATGGCGACAGAAAGTTCATCGCGGAAGTGAAGGCTTCCGCGGAGTGAACGCGGCTGTGGATCATGCCGCACGGTCCAGCGTTACCGCCCTTGAGTCAAACAGCCTTCTCTCATGATGCAGTGAGGGCCGGGCTGTCTTTGATCTGGCCCACTGTGGCCGCCTATGCGAGCAACTCACCCGCCTGCTTCATCAATTGCCCGATCGGCAGCCGGTTCGGGCAGGCGCGCTCGGCATTTGAGAAGTCGAGCGTCGCGATGCGATCGCGGGTCCCGACAGGCAGGCCGGCAAAGGTTTCCTTCGCCAGACGCATATCGCCGTAGGTGTGATGATACATCAGCGAGCGCATCACATCCGCCACCGGCACCCGTCGCCGGAGTGCGCCCTCGCACAAGTGTGCGCAGCCGTCGCAATAGTGGGAGCAGGTCGCGGCGGCGTATTCGCGCAGCGCGGAATGGTCAGCCGCCGTGAGCCGGGTCTTGTCCAGCGCGGCGGCGACGTTGGCCGTGAGGACGGTGATGTTGGGCATCTGCGAACAGATGGCGGCGACTTGCGGGTTTTCCCAAACCGCCTTGAGCCTGGCCTGGTGTTCGGAAAACCCGCGCTTCACGAAATGGCCGCCCAGCTTCAGGTCGGCGTCGGTTTCGGTTTTGATGGGGCCGCCGCCCTGGGTTTTCATGGCGGTCAGTCCGATGCCCGCCTTCTCGCAGGCATCCATCGCCGAGCGCATCGCGTCGGTTTGCATCAGCCGGTAATCGTATTTCAGCATGATGCCATCGATCCAGCCGAGCTTTGCCGCGGCTTCCAGCGTGCGTTCCATGTTCCCATGCGTGCTGAAGCCGAAGAATCGGATTTTCTTTTCCGCCTTCATCTTCTCCGCCCACGCTTTGATTTCGGGCGTGAAGGCATCGCCCGATCCGACACCGTGCAGGAAGAAGAGGTCCACGTAATCTGTCTTCAGCCGCCGGAGGGATTCTTCCAGTTTTCCCTGAACGTTCTCCACCGCGTGACCGCCGCCCGCCTTGGTGACGAGGAAGATTTTTCTGCGAACTTCGGGGTGCTTTTCGAAATACATCCCGATGCCTTTTTCGCTGTTGCCATTCGTGTAGGAATTGGCCGTATCCCAGTAGGTGACGCCAAAATCGAGCGCGCGTTGCAACACCAGCTGGTTGGAGGCAATGTCAAAAATGCCTCCCAGTGAAAGCATGGAGACTTTCACCCCTGTTTTGCCGAAGGTGCGGGTGCCGACGGTGACGCGGCTTTCCTCGGCACCAGTTGCATTGGTGGTTTGGGCGAAGGTCCGGACGGCGCCAAGGGCCGAGGCGGCTCCGGCCAAGCCGGCGAGTTTTACGAAATTTCTGCGGGTAACGTGACTGTTTTGCATGGTGTTCTTGCCTTTCGTGTTCAGGTTCTGGCGGTCAAAGAGTGTCTGGGATTGCGGGATTCGTTCTCGGCGGTGACGCGGATCGCACGGAGACCACTGACGGGACATTCGTGCTGGCAGACGCCGCAGCCGATGCAGCGGTCCGGATCGACCATTGGTTTTTGCAACCGCACTTCGATCAACGCGCGCCGGCCGGCCTCCGGCGCTTCCGGCCAGGCGGAGTTCCCGGCCACGGTGATCGCATTCGCCGAGTTCTCCGTGATCAACCTGCGCTCCGCGGGCGTCTCATTTTCCAGGCGGATGAAATAGTCTCCCGTGGCCAGTTTGCCGTTGCGCAACGCGGCACCGTCGAGTTGAAGGTTGGTCGTCGTGGCCGAGCGAATGATCCGGGCGCCATTTTCGATGACTTGAAATTCCTCACGGACGTAAATCGCCTTCGGGCTCACGGGGCAATTCTCCTGACAAACAATGCAGGGCATGTCCATGGCCCAAGGCAGGCAGCGGCTGCGATCCACGAAGGCCGTGCCCATGCGAACCGGCCCCGCCGTCGCGAAATCGCCGGCGCCGTGCTTTTCATCCAGCGTCAGCGGACGAATGGCAGCGGTCGGGCAAACATTTCCGCACGCGATGCAGTTGAGCTGGCAACCACTCGTGCCAATCCGAAAATTTAGGACTGGCGTCCACAGTCCGCCGAGTCCCGCTTCCAGCAGTGCGGGTTGAATCACATTCGTCGGGCACACGCGCATGCACTGGCCGCACTTGATGCAGCGATTCAGGAAATCTTCCTCCGCGAGCGCACCGGGCGGGCGGACGACATTGGAGTTCCAGTTGTGATCCAGAAATCCGCCCAGCCGTGCCGCCGGAACCGCCACCACGCCGGAGACGCCGGCGGCCAGAAAGCCGCGTCGCGTCACGCCCGTCGCCTCGTCCTCACCGGATGCCGAACGGTTCAGGCTGTAACCCATCTTCGCTTTCCGGCATGCGTGCAGGCAGTTCATGCACAGCAGGCACTCGCTCGTATGAATCGTGCCGAACGGGTCGCACGCGCCCTCGCAATTGTTCTCGCACAGTTCGCAACCGCTGCACTCGCCCACGCGCTTGCCGATGCGCCAGGGCGTCCACCGCACCAGCACCCCGAACAACGCACCCAACGGACAGATAAACCGGCAATAGAATCGCGGTATCCACAGGTTCAACAGCACGGCGGCAAGAAACACCAAAGTGATCGTCCATGCGGCGACGTAGAAGCGGTTTGCCGCCCCGATGCCATCAAACACGGTGAGCACCACCAGATTGAACGAGCGGTAAACCAAGGGAATCGGGTCGAGCAATCCGGTTTGCAACGAAGCCGCGGCCAGCGCGTCGGGCTGGGCAATAAGTCCGATTCCGATCCACACCGCGACGATGGTTGAAAACCAAAGCACCGCTGACTTGAAACGACCGGCGAGCTTGCGCGTCGTCAGCCAGGTGAGAATCAACAAACCCCCGATGGCCAGCAATGAAGCCACGGCCGGCTTCCGATGCGGCAATCGGAGGGCCTCGCTGATTAATCCGCCTGCCGCCGCGCTGAGCAAAGCAATGAGCACGTAATACTTGATGACCTGAGACTGACGAAACTGGTTCATCGCCACCCGCTCGGCATGTTTCTTCCAACGGCGACCCAGCCAGCCGATGAACTGATGCAACGCGCCGAAGGGACAAAGCCAGCCGCAGAAGAAGCGTCCGAACACGACCGTCAAGGCGACGGTTGCCACGCCCCAGAGCAATCCGGCGTAAACCGTTTTCGTGGTGAGCAACGTCCCGAGCGCGACCAGCGGGTCGAGTTGCAGGAACCAGTTCACCGGCCAGCCACGCCATTGCCACCAGCGCTCGCCGACGGTGGTGACCACGCAGAACCAGACGAAGAGCAGGAAGAAAAATACCTGCGCGATGCGGCGGGCTTTGATGATGTTCATCACGGCGCCTCCGTTTCAGTGGGCGAATTCGATTGCCCGCTCTTCAAAGCTTCAGCCCACATGGTCCCTCGCTGGTTTGAGTGATTCGTAATCGATCGTGCCGACGCCCGCGGCAGCGGCCTTCCCGATGAACGTCAGGTCGGCCGCAGTTTTACCAAGCAGGGTGGCGCCGAACGCGTCGGCGGCCACCTGGTCGGTGCTGACGATCATTGTGTTCGTAGGCTGCAAATCCTCCAGCGACCCGCCCGTGGGCCCGTTCGTGAGCATGCTCGTGGTGCCGTCAAGGATCACCATCGTGGGCCGCACCATGGTGGCGAGTTCGGAAATGATCGTGTGGATGTCCTGATGAAACACGTTGCGACGTCCGCCCAGCAGACCATACCAGTTCTTCATGGACATGGACGCGCCGCTGCGATGGTGATCTTTCACCGGCGAAATTCCGATCAGCTTGGTCGCGCGCTGGAACGGTTCGATGAACAATGGCCAGTCGCGAATGAGCCGGGCGTTGGGGAGCGTGGTGGGTTTGAACGACGCGGCCCCGGGCAAAATCACTTTGGCCCCGGCAGCTTCAGCGGCCTTCGCGATGCCGCTCAAGGTGAAGCAGCTTTGCGGATCGTTGATCGGATTATCCGCGACGACCACGGATGATGCTCCGGCGGCAAAGCACAATCGCGCCACTTCCGCGACGAGTTTGGGATTGGCCGTGGCGGAGAGGGCAGCGGGCGATGCGAAGGCGGCGTTCACCTTGAGCACCACGCGGTCGCCGGATTGGATGAACTGCTCGATGCCGCCCAACGCCTGCAAGGCCCGGTTGATGGTCTTCACGCGATCGGAGCCGGTGATGATGCTCATGCGCTGGCCGAGTTTCGGCAGCGAATAGTCCGGCAACGAAACGGTCTCAGCGGCGGGTTTGCCCGTCGGCCCCTGCGTGTCATGCAGCCAATATCCCACGCCGCCCGTGGCCGCGACAATGGCTCCGGCCTTCGCCGCGCGCGTCAGGAAATCGCGGCGTCGGACCGGTGGGTTGCTGTGGTTTGGGTTCATTTGTTTGCGGCCGTCAGTCGTTGAAGCAAGTCGTTGCCGATTTTCTCCGCGGCGGATGACGTCGGCGCAGCATGGATGCCTGCAACGTAGCGGCCCCGGGAAAACACGAGTTCAAGGCTGCCCATGAGTTCAACCGGCCTGCCGAGTTCGCCGATGGCCGTCCCGGCCTCCTTGCCGCCGTTCTCGACCAGGAAGGCGCGGTAAGCGTCACGTAAAGCGGTCGCCGCTTCTGGTGTTGCACAGGCGGTGACGAACGCCATCAGCTCGGTGCCGTCCGGATTGTATTGCGCCGTGAACACATTCTTGAATCGATCGAATCCGAACGCGTCGGAGGCCTGGAGTTCGACACTGCCGGCGACGCGGCAATCGGTGGGCAGAATTATCATTTCGGGCATCTGTTCCACGCTGCGGACGGAAGTCGCGGCCACGAAGCGCTTGGCCATGGAGAGCATGGCAGTGCGGAGCGGTTCGCTGGTGGAGGAACCGACGGCTTCGATGTAGTTGGTGCCTGCGACGAAGAAGATGGCGTTCTGGGTTCGATAGGCGTAGGGCGTGAGGTCCAGTGTCTCGCCTTCCGCGCGGCGTTGCGTGGAGAAAACTGAAAACGCCTGGGGCACGCCGTTCATGCCGTAGGCAAACCATTCAAACCAATCGTTGGAGGCGTTCTTCAACGCAAACCGCCGGCAATCCATCCGGGCCACGCCGGTGGAGACATACAACTCGGCTTTGCCGTCGATTTTGTCGTAGAGATTCTCCGGCGTGAACTGCTCTGGCGCGCCAAACGCCTGCAATTCCGGGGGCAGCCAGGCGGAGTCGATGGCGGACCGGGATGGTGCGGCCGGAGCGGCGGCCAGTTGTCGGGCCATGAGCACCGCGGGGTTGAAGGAGAATTGTTTCAGGAAAACGCCGCCGCCGATGGCCAGCAGACAAAACAGGATGAACCAACTCAACACCTGCTCGGTCTTGCGATCATTTGTGTCTGGAGACGGCATACCACATCGGCGGAGTGGCCAAGGCCGCCCCGGGGAGTTCTCTTGGGATAGCCTGACGGCGATGTGGCCAAATGCTTACCCGATTTTGGGATTTGCTGGCCGGATTTTGGGCTCCGTGCGAAGGCGGCCAGAATCATTCCGACAAGCTCAGGTTCAAGCCCGAGACCATTTCGCAGCGGAACGGTCGAGCTTCGTCCTCAGGTGGTGTGGATGTTCCACCACTTCTGGCAGTAACTGCATTTAACGTCGCCGCTGGGAGAAACCTCCTGCGGTCCCAGACCGGCACCACAGTGCGGACATTGATAGCCTTTGACGGGCGGTGCCGTCGGGGACGCCGACGATGCGGGAGTGCCCGGCCGATTGCGGGCGAGCAGCGCGGAAAGCGGCCCCCCAAAGCCCATCGCCATGAACGCGAGCGCAATGAAGGACGCGACCACCTTGAAGATCAAAGGCGGAAAATTCCGGTCGGTCTGCGTCCAGATGAAAACCAGCAGGCTCAGGCCGATGAAACCGAACATCGACATGAAGATCAGCATGAAGAGCGGCGGACGGGACAGTGGCGGCTTGGATGGGTTCATGATGGTGGGCGATTGGCCGGCAGCTTAACAAACACGCCCGCGGCGAGAACTACAATTCGCACGGATAATTGGAGACCAGTTTCGCTCCATCACGTCTGGTCCGCCAGCTTCTCAAAGCTTTCTTCGATGGAGCGCGTATCCTGAATGCGCGCCAGCCGGGCGTAAAGCCCGTTGGCTCCGAGCAATTCCGCGTGCGTGCCGCGTTCGATGATCTCGCCGTGGCGTAGAACGAGGATTTGGTCTGCGTTTCGCACCGTGCTCAAACGATGAGCGATCACGAAACTGGTGCGGTTGGCCAGCAATCGTTCCAAAGCTTCCTGAATCAAGCGCTCGGTTGCGGTGTCCACGCTGGCGGTGGCCTCATCGAGAATCAGGATCGGGGCGTTCTTCAACAGTGCGCGGGCAATGCTGACACGCTGTTTTTCGCCCACGCTCAATTTCACGCCACGTTCGCCCACGCGGGAATCATAACCCCGCGGCAGTCGGCTGATGAACTCATGGCAGTTGGCCGCTTTGGCGGCTGCAATCAGATCTGCTTCGGTCGCGTCCAGTTTGCCATAGAGGATGTTCTCCCGCACGGTGCCGTTGAACAGAAACGCTTCCTGGCTGACAACGCTGATGTGCTCGCGCAAGGATTCAAGGCGCACGTTGCGAACATCCTGCCCATCGATCTGGATGCGGCCGCTGGTGGCTTCGTAGAACGCCGGCAGCAGATTGACCAGGGTGGATTTGCCTGCCCCGGTGGGGCCGACCAACGCAATCATTTGCCCGGGTAAAACATGGAGGTTGATGTCGTGAAGCACCTGCCGCACCTCTGCCTTGTCGGGTGACGTAAGGCGGTCGGCCTGCCTTGCCGACGGCTTGCTGCGCAGAATGCTTTCATAGTTGAAGCCGACCTGTTCGTAAACCACCTCGCCTCGCACCGGCAACCGCAGCGATTGCGTCCGGTCTGCGCGTTCTGGTTCGGCATCCAAGATGTCGAAAACGCGCGCCGCCGCGGCGCGTGCCGATTGCAGCATTTGATTCAGCCCATGCAAACGGCCGATCGGTTCATAAAAAAACATGCCGGCGTAGAGCATGAAGGCCACGAGCTGGCCGACGTCCATTTTGTGGGACAACACCTGGGCGCCGCCGACCCAGAGAATCAGGCCGATGCCGGCAGCTCCGATGAACTGCATGCCGGGCCCATACCAGGCCCAAGCGCGCATCACGACAAGGGTTCCCTGGCGCAAATCGTCGGCGCGGGCCGCGAAGCGTGCATCCTCGTGTTCCTGCCGTCCAAAGGCCTTGATTTGCCGGACGCCTTGGAGATCGTCCATGAGCAGTGCGTTCATTGCGCTCGAAGCTTCACGCTGGAGACGATAACGTTTGTGCGCGGTCAACGTATACCACAACGCGCCGCCAATCAGAAAGGGCAGGGGAATCAGCGCCACGGCGGTCAGCACCGGGCTGTAAAGAATCATAAAGACGATCGCGCCGGCAACGCTCAACAGGGCCACCGTGCCTTGCTCGGTGCCATCAATGAGCAATCGCTCGACGTTGTTCACGTCTTCTATGATGCGCGTCATCAAGTCGCCCGATGCGCGTTGATCAAACCAGGAAACCGGCAGGCGCTGCAGTCGCGCGAACACCTGGCGGCGCATGTCAAAAATGACGTTCTGTTCCAGCCGGTTGTTGATGCGAATGCGGATGCTGTTGAAGGTTTCGCGCAACAGAAATGCCAGTAACAGAGAAAGGGCCACTGGTGTGAGCAATTCATGGCGCCCGGCTTTGATGACGTCGTCGATGATGATCTTCGTCAGCTTTGGGTAGGCCATGCCGGCTGCCAGTGAAAACACGGCGCACAGCACTGTGCCGACCGACATCGCCTTGTAGGGGCGCAGGTAAACCGCAACGCGGCGGATCACCTCTCCACTCGGGCGCGGCGCGGATTTGAACGAGGGGTCGGTGTGGCTGGCGTGACGGTGATGGCTGCTCATGAAACGGGCAACGTGCGGCTCGATTGGGGCAAGTTCATCAAAATCAAACTATCGCACATTGCGGTCGAGAAATTCCACCATGGCCTTGCCGAACGGCGCCAGATCGCGTGGCGTGCGGCTCGAGATGAGATTCCCATCTACGACCACCGGTTCATTCACCCAGAGGGCGCCCGCATTCTCCAGGTCATCCTTGATGCCCAGCGAGCCCGTCGCGCGTTTGCCCTTGAGGATTTTGGCAGAAATCGGAATCCAGCCGCCATGGCATATAAAAGCCACCAGCTTTCCTTGCTCGAAGAACTCGTGGGTCAATGAAAGCACCTTGGCGTCCCGCCGCAATTTATCCGGCATAAAACCACCTGGCACCAGCAATCCGCAAAAGTTTTCGCTGCGCGCATCCTTCAGCAGCAGATCGCTTGCAGCCGGATAACCATGTTTGCCTGCATAAGTCCGCAGTTCTGGTCCGGCCACGCGCATGGCGTAGCCGGCCTCCTCAACTCGCAGCTTGGGATACCACAGTTCCAAATCCTCGTAGAGGTCATCCACGAACGTGAGCAGTGTTTTTTGCATGGAGAGAGTTATTGCCCAAATGTGCCAAACCGCAAGCGGCGAGTCGGCGGACGGGACGAAGGCGCCGGCTACTTCGCCTGCCGGGGGCGCTCGCCAAAAAGCGCGGTGCCGATGCGGACGATGGTGGCGCCCTCTTCGATGGCCACCTCGAAGTCGCCGCTCATGCCCATGCTGAGCTGCGCCAACGGTGCGCCGAGGAGGGCTTCGCAACGCTGCTGGAGTTCGCGCGCCTGGCGGAAAAACGGGCGCACCTGTTCGGCCACGGGCTTCCACGGCGGCACGGTCATCAAGCCGTGGATTTCGAGGCGCGGCAACGCATTGAGATCATTCAATTCGTCCAGCAACCGCCCGGGTGCATAACCAAACTTGCTGGCTTCACCGGCGAGATTGACTTCCAGCAGCACCGGCAGGCGCCTGCCCGCCTGTTCGCACCGCTTGTTCAACTCCTCGGCCAGCGCCAGGCTGTCCACGCTCTGAATCATTTCAAACAACTCTACGGCGTCGCGCGTCTTGTTGGATTGCAGGTGGCCGATGAAATGCCAGCGCAACTTGCCGGAGCACTGCGGGATTTTGGCCTTGGCCTCCTGCACCTTGTTTTCCCCGAAAAACACGAGGCCCAAATCTGCCGCGGCCTGCACGGTAGCGGGCGGATGTGTCTTGGTCACGGCCATGAGCGTGACGGAGGCGGGATCGCGGCGCGCGCGGTCACACGCGGCGGCGATGCGTTGTTGAATGCCGTTGAGGTTGCCAGCAAAGTCCACGGCCGAATCGTAAATCGTAAAGCCGGCGCCGTAAATTCCTACCTGCGCGCAAATGGTTGAAAGGACGTGACGGAACCGGCGCCGCGCGACAAACTCGCGCATGAATTATTGGCTGGTTAAATCAGAGCCCGACGCCTACGCGTGGGCCACGTTCGTCAAGGATGGCCGGACGGCCTGGACCGGGGTGCGCAATTTTGCCGCGCGAATCCACCTCCGCGCCATGAAGAAGGGCGACACGGTTTTTTACTATCACAGCAACGAGGGCAAGGAAGTGGTCGGCGTGGCGCGGGTCATCAAGGAATTCTATCCGGATGCCACGGCGGAGGAGGGGGACTGGTCGTGCGTGGATTTGCAGCCGGTGAAGCCGCTCGTCCAGCCGGTGACGCTGTCGCAGATCAAGGGCGACGCCGTCCTGAAGGAAATGCTGCTGGTAAGGCAATCGCGCCTTTCGGTGATGCCCGTTACGAAAGCGCAGGCCGAGCGATTGCTCAAGCTGGGCGGGACAAAACTTTGAAACGCGCGGGGGCGTTCAGCGCACATCGAGGCCAACGGCTTCGGACAGTTTTTTCAGCCCACAGCCGGTCAGCCGTTCCTGCAGGCCGGCGACGATCCGTTTCGGCAGCGTCGGCCCTTCGTAGATGAAGCCTGTGTAGAGCTGGATGAGGCTCGCGCCGGAAACAATTTTTTCCCACGCATCTTCCACCGTGAAAATGCCGCCCACGCCGATGATGGGCACCTTGCCCTGTGATTGTTTGAACAGATGACGGATGACTTCGGTGCTGCGGGCCCGCACCGGGCGGCCGCTGAGCCCGCCGGTTTCCGCATAGACTCGTTGCAATTCCGGGTCCGTTGCGGCGGGACGGCTGATGGTGGTGTTCGTCGCCACGAGTCCGGCCAGCTGACGCTCCGTCACGAGCGACAAAATGTCGTCCAACGCCTCGAAGGTGAGGTCCGGCGCCACTTTGACGAGAATGGGCTTGGGCGGCCGTTGCTTGGCGTTGTGCTGATTGACGTCCTGGAGCGCGAGCAGGATTTCGTTCAGCGCGGAGCGGTCCTGCAACTGCCGCAAGTTGGGCGTGTTGGGCGAACTGACATTGACCACAAAAAAGTCCGCGTAGGGCCAGAGCGTGCGAAACGAGCTGGCGTAATCTTGTGGCGCCTCGGTCAGCGGGGTGATTTTGGACTTGCCCAGATTGATGCCGATCGGGTGTGCGGGCCAGCGACCGATTTTGCGCCAGTGCTCCAGCTCCCTAGCGACCGCTTCCGCGCCGGGATTGTTGAAGCCCATGCGATTGATGATGGCTTCAGCCGTCGGCGCCCGGAAAATGCGGGGTTTGGGATTGCCCGGCTGGGCGTGCCACGTGACGGCGCCCAGTTCCGCGTGGCCAAACCCAAGCGCCTTCCACGCGGGGACGGCTTCCGCCGACTTGTCCATGCCGGCGGCCAGACCGACCGGATTGGGGAAGCGCAAACCGAAACATTCCACCGGCAGCGCTGCGGCACCGCAGACGGCTTCCATGGCTTCGGCACAAAAGGGGCTGCGGCTGGCTCGGCCCAGCCAGGTCATTGTCGAGGTGTGAACAGCTTCCGGGTCTCGTTGGAAAAACGCGGGGCGCACCAGCCGCCGGTAAAACCAGCTCATGCCCAAGTTTTGTGCGCGGCGTGCCGGCTGTCGAGGGGATTTCGCGCGACCAAGACACAGTGCCGCCGAAACTTTCCAAGTTCAGCAGCCGGAGCGTGCGCGTCAGCGGCAACGAGGAGGCGGCCGGTCAGGAAAACCGACCGACGGTGGAAGCTGTGGCGCTGGCCTGCACCACATGTTCGCCGTTGACGGGCTGCCGGCGCGCGGCGTCGAGCGCCTTTTTGTAGGTCGCCAGCGCGAGCAACGGCCACGCGTTGCGATACATGTCGTATTTCAAGTAGAACACCTTCGGGAAGCCTGTGCCGGTGATTTCGTCCTCGCTCCACGAGCCGTCGGCATTCTGTGTGCGGATCAGATAATCGATGCCGCGCTGCACGCTCGGGCGGAACGGGTCGCCGCCCGCGAGCAATCCCATGACGGCCCACGCGGATTGTGACGCAGTGCTCGGGCCCTGACCTTTGAACACGGGATCGTCGTAGGTGTTGCAGCGCTCGCCCCAGCCGCCATCCTCGTGCTGCACGCTTTCGAGCCAGGTGCGCGCTTTGCGCAACCACGGTTGCTGCATGTCGAGGTTGAGCGCGCGAAGGCCGCGCAACACCTGCCACGTGCCGTAAATGTAGTTCACGCCCCAGCGGCCATACCACGAGCCATCGTCTTCCTGTTGTCCGCGGATGTAGCTGAGCGCGCGCTGAATTTGCGGGTGGCTGACCGGGAATCCCTCGTAGCCGAGCAATTCAAGGATGCGTGCCGTGATGTCGGCGCACTCGGGGTCGAGCATCGCGTTGTGATCGGCGAACGGCACTTTTTCCAGAATGTTCTTGGTGCAATCCTTGTCGAAGGCCGCCCAGCCGCCGTCCTTGCACTGAAAGGTCAGCATCCAGTTCAGGCCGCGCTTGAAGCATTCGTCACGATTGTCAGGGTTGTCAGTCGGCACCTGGCGCAGCGCCAGCAGGACCATGGCGGTGTCGTCCACGTCCGGATTCCACTTGTTGTCGAACTCGAACACCCAGCCGCTGGGTTCCACCTTCACCGGGTTCTTGTGAATCCAGTCGCCCCGGAACCGGATTTCCTTGTTCATGATCCATTCCGCGGCGCGTTTGAGCCGGGGATCGTCGGCGGGAACGCCTGATTCGCGCAGGCACAACAGCACGATGGCGCTGTCCCAGACCGGGCTGAAGCACGGTTCAATCCGCACGCTGTCGGCGGTTTCGTGCTGGAGATTTTTCAGGTGCCGCCACTCGCGTTGCAGGATGGGATTCGTGTCCGAGTAGCCGAGCGCCTTGAGGGCGATGACGGAGTTCAGCATGGCCGGGAAAATGGCGGCCAGGCCTTCCGAGCCTTCGAAGCGTTCCAGCATCCATTGTTCGGCCTTTTTTAGCGCCAGCCGGCGGAACGGGTGAATGCCGTGCCGGGCAAACTTCTCGGCAAACTTGTGCAGGCGGTCGAGCCACAGGAAAAAATTGCGCCACGTCACCGCTTCGGGATCCGGCGGCAGGGCGAGATCACGTTCGTGGATGCCTTCCGGATACAACTCATCGAGGTCGATGCCCTGTTTCGGCTCGCGGGTGGGGCGGAAGTGATTAATGATGGCCAGGGGCACGAGCATGGCCCGGCTCCAGTTGCTCATCTCCCAGAAGTTGACGTGAAACCATTTGCCGATCAGCAGGACTTCGCAGGGAATGGTCGGCACGTAATCCCACGGGAACAGGCCGAGCAATGCAAGGTAGAGTTTGGAGAACGTGTTCATCCGCGGCACGCCACCCAGGCTGAGGGCCATGGCGCGCGCCTTGAGCATGCGATGGTCGGTCACCGGCACACCCGCAAGTTTCAGCGCGAGGTAAGCCTTGATGGTCGCATTCACCTCGGCCGGACCACCGTGGTAAATGTTCCAGCCGCCGTCGGAAAGTTGTTTGCTGAAGATGTGATTGACGGCTTTGCGCTGCCATTCCGGGTCCATGTCGCCCGCCCAGTGATGGTAGGCGACCATGTCCGCCACCAAGGTCACATCGACCATCAATTCGCCCACCCAGTAGCCTTCGGGCCTCTGGACGCTCAGCAAATAGTTCTGCGACCGCGTGATTGCGGCCGCCAAGGCGTCCGGCGACACCGCTGGCACAGGAGGGGTGACGGTGGTGAATCCGGAACGAATCTCCGACATTGAACTAACTGACACGGCGGTAATTTGTGAATGGGGCGAGAGGCTGTAAAGGCTTTAATCGCCGGCGCCCGCCGGGCAAACACTCCAGATGCACACGGCAAACTTCCCCTTGAACTTTTGGGTTCCCACCTTAGCTTTGCCCGCCATGATTCTGGATTTCGTCAAAATGAACGGCGCGGGGAATGACTTCGTGCTCTATGACAACCGTTTGCGCTCCGTCAACCTCACGCCCGCGCAAGTCGTCCGGATTTGCGACCGTCATCGCGGCGTCGGCGCGGACGGTGTGATCGGGCTGGTCCCGTGCGATTCCGGCAAGGCGGGCTGGGCTTGGGAATTCTGGAACAGCGACGGCAGCCCGGCCGAAATGTGCGGCAATGGGGCGCGCTGTTTCGCGCGCTACGTGCAGCGTCTCGTCGGTGGCGCGGAGATGATCACCTTCGAAACCACGGCCGGCATTATTTCCGCCCAGTTTCGGGGTGAACTCGTCAGCGTCAACCTGACCGTGCCCAAGGATGAGCGCCTCAACATGAAAGTGCCCCTGACCAGTGCAGGCGAAACGGTCATTCATTCGATCAATACCGGCGTGCCGCACGCCGTCATCTTCGTTCCGGACGCAGACAAGGCCATGCTGGCCAGTGTTGGCCCCGAAGTCCGGCGGCATGCCGTGTTCGGCCCGCGCGGCACCAACGTCAACTTCGTCCAGGTGCTCGGGCCGGGCAGCATTCGCGTCCGCACCTTTGAGCGCGGGGTCGAGGGCGAGACGCTTGCGTGCGGCACCGGCGTGGCCGCCTCCGCGTTGATTGCGTCCAAAGTCCACCAGTTCACCTCACCCGTGAAAGTGCGCGTGCAGGGTGGCGATGAACTGGAAGTGAGCTTCAGCACCAGCAACGGCGTCATCAACGACGTCCGGTTGCGCGGGCCGGCGGATTTCTGTTTCTACGGCCGCATTGAAATCTGATCCCTACCAGCGGGACAGTCCGTTGCATCATTTTTCAGTCTCGCCAAGGGGCGCGTGATGCCGGATTGTATCCGTTGCATTTTTTGAATCATGTTTACCGGCACCTACACTGCGATTGTGACGCCGTTCAAGCACGGCAAGGTTGACGAATCCGCGCTGGAACAGCTTGTGAAGCGCCAGGTCAAGGCGGGCGTCGAGGGGCTCGTCCCGGTGGGCACCACCGGCGAGTCGCCCACGCTCGATTACGACGAGCACATCCGCGTGGTGGAAATCGTCGTCAACGTCGCGGCTGGCCGGGTCAAGGTCATGGCCGGCACGGGCGGCAATTCGACCACGGAGGCGATTCACCTGACCCAGCGGGCGGAAGCCGGCGGCGCGGATGGCTCGTTGCAGGTGGCCCCTTACTACAACAAGCCCAGCCAGGAAGGGCTGTTCCAGCACTTCCGCGCCGTGGCCCGCAGCACCAAACTGCCCATCATGCTTTACAGCATCCCCGGGCGCTGCGGCATTGAGATTGGCGTGGACACGGTCAAGCGTCTGGCCGAAGCCTGCCCGAACATTGTCGGCATCAAGGAGGCGGGCGGTTCGTGCGATCGCGTCAGCCAGTTGCGCGCCGCCTGCGGGCCCAGGTTTGAAATCCTCAGCGGTGACGATTCGCTCACGCTCCCCTTCATGAGTGTCGGCGCACAAGGCGTCATCAGCGTGGCCTCCAACGTGATCCCGCGTGAAGTGGCGACGATGGTGCGTGCCTTTGCCAAAGGCGACGTGGGGGCCGCCCAAAAACTGCACGCAAAGTATTACCCGATTTTCAAGGATCTGTTTATCGAAACCAACCCGGTGCCGGTCAAGGCGGCGCTCGCGTTGCAGGGACTCATCGCCGAGGAATATCGTTTGCCGCTCGTGCCGATGACGGCGGCGAACCGCATCAAGCTGGTCAAAACCCTCAAGGCGTGCGGGGCTCTCAAGTCATGAGCGCCACCAAGGTCATCATCGTTGGCGCCAAAGGCCGCATGGGGCAGGCCTTGCTGAGCTGTGTCGCCCGCAATCCCGCCATTGAAGTGATTGGTGCGGTGGACCAGGGCGACGACCTGGCCGCGCTCGTGGGGCGGTGTGATGCGGTGATTGAGTTTAGCTTCCACACGGCCACGTTGCCGGTGGCCCAATTGTGCGCCGCCCATGGCAAGGCGCTCGTCGTCGGCACGACCGGTCATACCACTGCGGAGAAGGGGGCCATCACGGCGTTGCAGTCGCGCATTCCGATGGTGATGGCCTCGAACTATTCCACCGGCGTGAACACCCTGTTCTGGTTGACGCGCAAGGCGGCCGAGATTTTGGGCCCGAGTTTCGACCTGGAAGTGGTCGAAATGCATCATCGCATGAAGAAGGATGCCCCGAGCGGCACGGCGACTTCGCTGCTCGAAATCCTCGCCGACGTCCGCAAGCTCCAGCTCGACCAGGCCCTGCGGCATGGCCGCCAGGGCATCACGGGCGAACGCACCAGCAACGAAATCGGCATCCACGCGTTGCGCGGCGGGGACGTCGTGGGGGATCACACCGTCATCTTTGCCGCCAACGGTGAGCGGGTGGAGCTCACGCACAAGGCGTCCAGCCGCGACACCTTCGCCAACGGCGCACTGCGGGCCGCCACCTGGGTCGTCACCCAGCGCCCCGGCCTTTACAACATGCAGGACGTGCTGGGGCTCAAATAGGCCGCCGCCGGCCGTTCGCATGGGCTCGACTGCGCCATCGGAAGTCTTCATTGCGCTGGGATCCAACTTGGGCGATTCCGCGCGCCTCCTCACGGAGGCCATGACCCGGCTCCAGTCGTGGTCGGCAGAACCCCTGCGCCGGTCTTCGCTGTGGCAAAGTGATCCGGTTGATTGCCCGCCGGATTCGCCTCCGTTCCTCAATGCCGTCGTCGGTTTGTCGCCGTTGCCCGGCGAAACGCCCGAATCGCTGCTCGAAAAGCTCCGGCAAACGGAGATCGAGTTTGGGCGGCGTCCCAAACAGGTTCACAACGAGGCGCGCCCGCTTGATTTGGACATCATTTCATTCGGCGAGGAAACGCGCAGCAGTCTCGCACTGACGCTCCCTCATCCCCGGGCACATCTGCGTGGATTCGTTTTGGAACCCCTGGCGGAAATAGCCCCGGAACTGATCCTGCCCGGCCAGGCGCAATCAGTCGCCCAACTGGCGCAGCGGCTGCGCCCAACGCAACGTCTGCAACGCCTCCCGGTCGGCCAAACAAGCTGAGCGCATTTCCAGCGGTGGACACCACCACGCCACCGGCGCCCCAAGCCCGGAGCAATTGCACGCCTTACTGCAACGACATGGCATGGAGCTGCCCGGGCTTTGACCGGACGGCGACCGCTCGCATACGCCTGACTGGCATTCGGCGAGAAATTTCCGACTCGCGAAGCCACTGTGTCGGTTGACGAAGCGATTTTGCTCACTGACAAAATGACTTTGTTTTGTCGCAAAGTCATTTTGTCAGGGCACGAAACGACGTTGCGAGGGCACGAAACGACGTTGCGAGGGCACGAAACGACGTTGCGAGGGCACGAAACGACGTTGCGAGGGCACGAAACGACGTTGCGA
>DASTWL010000067.1 GCA_035765895.1 Verrucomicrobiia bacterium
CGCCGGCGACGAAGGCTTCGGGCGCCCAGTCCGCGGCGTTGGTGGACGCCAACAAAACGCCGTCCGGCTTCAGCACGGCCAGCGCCGCGGTGACGAGTTTGCCGTAGTCCTTTTCCACCCGGAATGTGCCGCTGGCCTTGGATTGTGAAAACGTCGGCGGATCGAGCACGACGATGTCAAATGCACGGCCCTTTTTGGCGAAGCGCTTCAACCAGTCGAAGGTGTCGCCGAAAACAAAATCATGCGCCGCGGGATCGAGGCGGTTCAGGGCGAAGTTGCGCCGGCCCCAGTCGAGATACTTTTTCGACAGGTCGAGGCTCGTCGTCCGCAGCCCGGCCCTGGCGGCGCAGACTGAAAAGCCGCACGTGTAGGCGAAGCAATTCAGCAGTTCGGCCGGCGGGCTTTGGGTTGCTGCGGCCAAAAGCGGGAAGCCGGCGGCCACGTGCCCGGTCAAAAGCCGGCGGCGGTTGTCGCGTTGATCCAGAAACAAGCCGACGGAGTAGCCCTCGCTGAAGCTCAGCTCGAAGCGCAGGCCGTTTTCCCGGATTTCAAAACGTTCGGGTGCGGCGTTGCCGAGCACGAGCTGGGGTGACGCTTCCGCGGCGGCGGTTCGTCTCACTTGGCGGTTCAGCCGCTTGTGGTAGGCGCCTTGTGCTCCCGTGACGCGGCACCACGTTGCGAGTTGTTCGCGTTGCGCGGGCGTGAGCGGATCTTCCGCCTGCGAGAGCAGGAACCCGCCCAGTTGTTCAACCTGCCAGCCCGGCCAGCCGTCGCCGGCGCCGTGGATCAGGCGCAGCGCATTCGTCTCCGCCGGATCAATCAGCGCCTGCCGTCGCGCGAGCGCCATGGGAAAGGCCGCCGCGCGCGCGGGAAAACCAAAATCGGTCCGGGACCGGAACCCGCAGGGTTTTCCGGTTTCCGGGTGCGTGCAGTGCAGTTCCGCCGCGTGCAGGAAGACGCGTTCCGCCGCGGTGCCGCCATAAAGCGTGTCACCGAGAATGGGCAGGCCCGATTCGGCCGCGTGCACGCGGATTTGGTGGGTGCGCCCGGTGCGCGGTTCAGCCTCGAGGAGCGTCAGGCCGGCCCGGGTCTCAACGACGCGGAAATGCGTTTCGGCGGGCTCGCCGCCTGGCCGGCTCGCGTAAGTTTCGCCGCGCCGCGCCAGGGCGGACTTGACGGTAAACTCACGGCGGGGCACCGGCCGGTCGGTCAGCAGGAGATATTTTTTGGTGACGCGGCGTTGCGTGAATTGCTCCGTCAAGGCGCGGTTGGCCGCCGCCGTTTTGCCGAAGACCAGCACGCCGCTGGTTTCCTTGTCGAGGCGATGCAGGATGGCCAGCGTGGCCCAGCGGGGTTCGCGGTGGCGGAGCCAGTCGTAGAGGCCCTCGCCGGCGTAAGGCGACGGCGCGTGGGTGTTCACGCCGGCCGGTTTGTCCACCACCAGCAGATGCTCGTCTTCAGAGAGGACGCACGGGATCACGGGCTCACCAAAACTGCCACGCGCCCTGCCAGACAACCCAGATGCCGAGCAGGAAATTCGTGATGGCATGGGCGGTCATGGCGTCGCCCAGGCGCTTCTTGCGGATGACCAGTCCGAGGTAAAGCATGCCGCACAGGATGCCGGGCAGCCATTGGTAGTGCATGAAGCCAAAGAGCACCGAAACGACGACAAACGACGCGCCGGCAAAGTAACCCATCGGCACCTGCATGAAATCGTCCTTGATGAATTTGCGGTAGAGGAAGGAGCGGTAGAAAACTTCCTCCAAAGGCGGCACCACCAGCGACGAACCCAAAATGCGCACCCCGATGAACAACCACGCCATTGCGGAACCGGCACCGTAGCGGTCCACCGGATTCCATTCGTCGCCGGGCGTGGGTTTGAAGAAGATGTGGTTCATCGAGTAGTAAGGATCGAGGCCGACCCACAGGACGCACACGAGCACCCCGACCGCCACGGCTTCCCAACTTACCGCCCAGCGCATTTCCGGCACCAGTGCGCGGGCTTCCCAAATCAGCCAGATGCCCGCCAGCGTCTTCAGCAGGTAAACCCAATACTTCGCATCGACACCGAGGAACGCCTGTCCCGCCGTCAGGAAAACGAAGATGAAAAAGGGCGCCACGCGAGCGTGGCCGGGTGAGCGTTGCAGTAATTCACGCAGCGGATTCATCGGTGCCGGGCGCAGGATGTAGCAGTTGCGCCCGACCAAGTCACGGCAATCTCAAAACGTTGGTCTGACCATTGCCGGCGAGCGTGACGGTTTCCTTGTCGATGGCGATCAGCCGAAAGCCTTGGATGCTGTCGCCCAGGAAGAGGAATTTGCCACCGATCATCGCGGAGGGTTGCGTGGGATTGTAAATGATGCTCTGCAAACGCAGCGGCGCGGGCTTGGGATTCACAAAAACCACCGCCGGCTCCGGCGCGGGCTCATTGGTGATCGTGGTGACCGCCACGGCCGCGTTGGTGGGGGCGACGGCAGCTTCAAGGGCGGCCGGCACGATGTTCGTCGGAGCGGGGGCGACCGGTTCAGCGGGTGCCGCCGGCGGAGCCACGGCGGCAACCGTCACCGGAGCAGCCGGAGCAGCGGGAGCAGCCGCGGCGACGGCAACGGGCGTTGCGTTGTTCGCCGCAGCCGGTTGGTGACCGCGATCTTTCAACGCAAGCCACAGCAGCAGATTTCCCAGAATGATGGCGGCCACGAGCGTGAACAGCAGCATTTGCGCGCCGCTGCCCGATTTGGCGGGCGCCGCGTCGGCCGGGCGCAACGTGGGGCCGCTGGCGGGCGGCGGGTTTTGCTGTTGCGCCTCCTTGGTGCGTTTCAGGGCATCGTTGATCAGGCTCATGATTTACTCCGCAATGTGGCCTTCCAGTTCGCGAATCGCGCGGCCAATCAAGCTGTAACCAATCCGGTCGGTTTGGTGCACAAAGCCGGCCAGCAGCGCCTTGTCGCACACCGCGTTCACGAGGCGCGGCACGCCGTCGCTGTAACGATGAATGCGCCAGATGGCGGCGGTCGTGAACTGCGGCCGGCCGTTGCCGCCGGAAACGTGGATGCGATGCCGGATGTATTCGCCGACTTCCTCCCGCGTCAATGCACTCAGGTGGTAGCGCACGGTAATGCGCTGACGCAGTTGCCGGAGGTTGTGCGCGTTCAACCGGTCGCGCAGCTCGGGTTGTCCCATCAACACGATCTGCAACAGCTTCCGGTCGTCCGTCTCCAGATTCGAGAGCAGGCGGACCTGTTCGAGCAGCTCGTCGGTCAGATTCTGTGCCTCGTCAATGATCAGCACGGCGTCCTTGCCGTTGCCGGCGCGCCAGAGGAGAAATTCGTTGATGACGGCCAGCGTTTCGAGCCGGTCCATGCCTTCGACGGCGAGGCCGAATTCGATGGCGATGGCCTTCATCATTTCGTTCGGGCTCATCACCGGATTCAGGATCAGCGCGGTGGCAAATTGTCCGTCGAGCGCGTCCAGCATGGCGCGGCACAGCGTGGTTTTGCCCGCGCCGACTTCGCCGGTGAGCTGCACAAAGCCTTTGCGCTCGCGGATGCCATACAACAAATGATTGTAGGCTTCGCGATGCTTGCCACTGTAAAAAAGGAACCGCGGGTTCGGTGTGATCGCGAACGGCGGCTCCTTCAGCCCATAATGTTCGAGATACACGCGGGCCTTTTAGCAAAACCAGTGCCCGAGGGAAGGAAAACCGTGGCCGGCGCCGCGGCACCGGGCGACAAAACAAGCCCGGCCTGACGCAAATCCATCGTAATTGCTGCGTTTTAGGCGGTTGGCGACGGGTTCGCGGGGCGGCGCGGCTGGAGAAAGCGCATTACGTTGTCGCCGTGGGTCAGCACCTTCAGTTCCCGCCAGGCGTCTGGAATGGCCAACGTGTCTCGTTTCGCGTGTCCCAAAATCAGCAAGCCGTCCGCCGCGAGGACCTGGGGCAGGTTCGGGTCGTCCATCAGTTTTTGAGCCAGCGAGGTCGAGCGCCGGCCGACGTTTTTCTCGCCATAGGGCGGGTCTGCGAGAATCAGGTCGAACCGCTCGCCCGTTGCGGCGATTTGGTGCAGCGCGGGGAAAACGTCCTGCACGCGGGCATGAAAAACGGCGGGACCGTAACCGGCGGCGGCGGCATTGCGCCGGATGAACTCGGCGTGGCGCGAAGATTTTTCAATGCACACGGCCGTGGCGCAGCCGCGGCTCAGGGCTTCAAGGCTCAGTGCGCCCGAGCCCGCGAAGAGTTCCAGCACGCGCGCGCCGAGAATGCGTTCGCCCAGGCTGTTGAACACGGCCTGTTTCACCCGATCCGGCGTTGGGCGGACGTCCAGGCCTTTCGGCACCTTCAAAATCCGCCGTGCCGCCTCGCCACCAGTGATGCGCATGGCGGAAGGGAAACATGGTCCGCCCGGCGCGGCCAAGGGAATTCAGGAAAGCTTGGGCGCGGGGCGCCGGAACCAGCCGTCGAGCATGTGGTGCAGGCTGAGCCAGGGATGCTCCCAGACCATGCGGGGTCCGGCGTAACGCATCACGGCCTTGATTTGTTCGCGCCGGTCGCGCTGGTAGCAATGCACCGGGCACCGGGCGCAGGTCGGTTTTTCCTCGCCGAACCGGCACCGGTCCAGCCGCAGACTGACGTAGCGCGTCAGCTCTGCGCACGCCGGGCAGAGTTCGTCCGCGGCTCGATGCTGGTCGCGGCAATAAATCTGGATCATGGCGGTGACCGTTTTCCATTCGCGGGCCAGCCGGCGATTGACGAACGGTTTTGCGGCGGGCTGGGGCAGGGTCGAAGTCATGGTGTTCATGGTCTTGGCAGGGCCGGGAGCCGGACCGCAGTCCGGCTCC
>DASTWL010000068.1 GCA_035765895.1 Verrucomicrobiia bacterium
CCCTTCAACATTATGGCATGTTCGATTACTCCTTCAGCGGGGACTGGACGGGCACCACGTCAATCGGCGTCGGTGTCTTCAACAACGGCACGCAGGAATACATGGACGGCCGGCTGGACAACACGGCGCTGACGGGCGGGATTCTGACCCCCGGCGATCTTCAGGCGCGGCTCAACGCGCTTTATCTCAACCTGCCGAGCTGCCAGACGGCGGGCATTGTCAGCGACCCGGTGGACCAGGCCGTGGAGACGCCGAACACGGCCACGTTCTCTGTCGCCGCGACGGGCACCAGCCCTGCCTACCAATGGCAGGTGAGCACCAACAGCGGTTCGCTGTGGGACAACGTGGTCACGGGCACGGGCGGGACAACCGCCAGCTACACGACCGCCCCGACATCCTTCGCCGACTCGGGCAAGCAATACCGCTGCATCGTCAGCGTGAGCTGCGATTCCAGTTCCGTCACCTCGGCCGTTGCCACCCTGACCGTGACCGGCACCGCCAACTGGACGGGCGGCGGCGGCAATGGTTTGTGGAACGACACGAATAACTGGGACATTCTCCAGGTTCCCGACGCCGCCACCAAGGCGATCATCGGTTTTGACACCGTCAGCTACAACACGCCGATGGCGGCCGCCAGTTTCCGCGGACTGACGCTTGCGGGCGCCCTCAATGTCAACACCAACGGATTCACGATTGACGCATCCAGCGCGGTGCCGCTGACCGTTCAGCCGGGCGGTCTGGTGACCATCAATTCCAACGGCGTGGTCACCATCACTGATTCGGGCTCGGTGACGATGCCCACGCCCACCAGCGGAACGCCGCCGGTCATCGATGTGGAAGGCGGCACGCTGATTCTGACCAACAACGGCAGCGCGTTCTTGATGGGTGACAACACGAGCAGCGACGCCAACATTGGCGCGGCCTTCACCAACAATGGCGGCACGGTGGTGATCGACCAGCCGTTGCGCGTGCGCGGCCGCGACTCTCGCTTCTACATGAGCGGCGGCACCCTGGATTTGCAGGGCGGCCTCAACCATGACGTGGGCGGCAACGATTCCCGGCAGTTCTTCCGCATCGCGGGCGGCTCGGCCAACCTGAATGCGGTCACCATCAATCGCGCGAGCACGTCGGGCGGCCTGTCTGTCGAGGGCGGCGTGGTGAATTCCAGCAGCGTCCGGATTGGCATTGGCATCGCCTCGGGCTACGCCCGAATGACCGGTGGCGTTTGGACAAACGCCGGCGCGTTCTACGTGGCGGACCGCAACAACGCCGCCAACTCGGGAACGCGCAACGTGACGTTCCGGATGGACAGCGGCGAGCTGGTCACGCTGGGCAGTGACGGCATTGTCATCAACAATCAAGGTGAACCGGACACTTCCAATCTCTCGAGTGTCGGCGGCATCCTGACGGTCAACGGTGGCACCATCAGCACCGAGGGCATTTATTTGAACGGCCCGTCGGTCACGGCGAACGCCTACGCCCGTTTTCAACTGAACGGCGGCACCATTTATCTGGGGTCGGTCGGATTGGTCGCCAACGCGAACAGCGCAAACAGCCTGACCACCGTCCCGACGTTGACCGGCGGCACGCTCGCGGCGCAGGCGGACTGGAGCAGTGTGGCCAACCTGCCGTTGAGCGGCGCGGTGACCTTCCAGGCCGCGGATGCGGAGGGAGCGGGACACAACATCACCCTCAACGGGGTGCTGAGCGGCAGTGGCGGCGTGACGAAAACCGGCGCGGGCACGCTGACCTTGAACGGCGTGAACACCTGTTCAGGCGCAACCACCATCAGCGGAGGCACGCTGGCGCTGGGCGCGGGCGCCACTCTTGGGGCAACGCCGCAAATCACACTCGAGAATGGTGCCAGCTTCGATGCCTCGGCGGCCGGCGGTTACACCCTTGCCGCCGGCAAGGTGCTGGCGGGCTCGGGCAGCGTGGCGGGCAGCTTTACCGCCGCGTCCGGAGCCACCCTCTCGCCCGGCAACAGCGAGGGTGTGATCGCCTTTGCCAACGGCCTCGTGGAGCAGGGCGGCGTCATCAACAACTTCGAGATTTCCGCCACGTCCAACGACGTGATCCAGGTGGTGGGCGACCTGGATGTCAGCGGCGGCGCCAACACCGTCACGGTGACCGCGCTCGGTGGCTCGCTGGCGGCCGGCACCTACACCTTGTTCGAATACTCCGGGTCGTTGATCGGCGACGTGACCAGTCTGTCCCTCGTCGGTGCGCCGGGTTATTTGACGAACAATGTCGCGGCCAAGGCAATTCAGCTCGTGACCTCCGGCGTGCGCGCCCCGGCGAGCGTGGTTTGGGTGGGCAACGCCGCGGCCAATGATTGGGACGTGCTGAACCACACCAACTGGCTCAACGGCGGTCTCCTGGATTTCTTTGTGCAGGGCGACACCGCCCACTTCGACGCCACGGGCGCGGCCAATCCCATCGTGAAGGTGACGGCGCCGGTCGCTCCGGCTTCGGTGACCGTTGATGCCGCCAATGATTATACCTTCACCGGCGCCGGTGCGATTGGCGGAGCGGGCGGCCTGACCAAAACCAACAGCGGCACTTTGCACGTCCAGACTACCAACAGCTACACCGGTCCCACGACCATTGGCGGCGGAACGCTGGAGGTGGCCGTCCTCGCCAACGGCGGCATCAACAGCGGCATTGGCGCTTCTCCTGCGGACCCGGCCAATCTCGTCATGGACGGCGCCGCATTGAAATACACCGGCCCCACGGTCAGCATCAACCGCGGCGCTACATTGAACCCCGGCGGCGGCACCGTGAGCGTTGATGACCCCGCGGCCAATCTGACGGTGGGCGGCACGGTGACGGGCACAGGTGCCCTCACGAAGACCGGGGCGGGCGCGCTGACGTTGGGCGCGGCCAACACCTATGCCGGAGACACGACCGTGAGCAACGGCGTCCTCTCGCTCGTTACGGCGACGAGCGCGGGCAATGGAGCGATCACCCTGCAGGATGGCGCCGCGCTCCGGCTGGCCGGGACCTACACACTGAACAACAACCTCAACTTCAACGGCACTTGCGCCATTGATCTGAACAACAACAGCCCCGCCGGCGACCGTCATCTGGTGGGCGAATGGGCGGGCACCGCAACCATTCTCATCACCAACTTCTACGACAGCAGCCGCACCTTCACCATCGGCGGTAATGGCGGCATGTCCACGCTGGCGGGCACGCTTGATTTGGTGGACAGCTCGTGCCATCTCCGCTTCAACAACGGCGGCGGCAACCCAAGCACCGGCAGCCCGAATGTGTATTTCAAGCTTGGCTCCGGCAGCATCATCATGGAGCCGCGCAACGGCAGCGTGACCATTGACCTCGGCGCCTTGTCCGGCGGTCCCAACACCGTCGTGCGCGGCCGGGCCAGCGGCGGCTCGGGCACGGTGAATTACTCCGTGGGCGCGCTGAATCTGGACTCCGTTTTCCAGGGCGCCTTCTCCAACAGCACCGTCAGCGGCAACCTGACCTCGCTCGTCAAGATCGGCACCGGCAAGCTGACTCTGACCGGCGAAAGCACGCACACCGGCGGCACGACCGTTTACGACGGCACCTTGCAGGTGGACGGCGCCATCGACAACGGTTCGGTGTTCATCGTGAGCGGCACCCTGGCGGGCTCCGGAACCATCGGCGGGCCGGTGGATGTGGGCGCGGGCGCCTTTTTGACGCCGGGCAGCGCCGTCGGCACCCTGACGATCAACAACACGCTGACCCTGGAATTCGGCAGCACCACCACCCTGGAAGTGGACGCGGCCGCGGGCACGAACGACCAGATCGCCGGCGTCACCTCGCTGCTCAACAACGGCGGCGACCTCGTGGTGACCAACGTGAATGGAACGCTTGGCAGCGGCACGGTGTTCAAGTTGTTCAGCGCCGCCAATTATCAGGGCACGTTCAACTCCGTCACCCTGCCGCCGCTCACCGGCGGGCTCACCTGGGACACGAACAGCCTGTATGTCGATGGCACCATCCGCATCGCGCCGTTGACCACGCCGACCACGATGACCGTCGCGCTGAACGGCACCGAGCTGACGCTGGCCTGGCCCGCCGATCACACCGGCTGGAAGCTCCAATCCCAGACCAACGACCTCGCCACTGGCCTCACCGGCGCCTGGTATGACGTGCCGGATTCGGACTTGAACCATTCGTTCACCACGACGGTGGATCCGGCCAGCCCGACCGTCTTCTACCGTCTCTACCTGACGGTCCCATAACCGGACGAGTCTTGCTAGGCCCGGGACTGGCGTGCGCCGGTCCCGGGCTTTTTTATTGCAGAGGCGCAGCCTTTCTCCGGGAGCCCGAACATCAGCAACCAACGAACGGCCGCCGGGCATTTCCTGGGAGGTGAATGTCTTCCTCGTTCCGTTCAGTCACTCAAGCTGGCTCGGAGGGTGAACCGGTGTTTTTTCACTTCTTCGCCACCCGGCAGCAGCCGCCAAAGATAGGGCGGCATCGTCGACAACTGCACCGCCTCGATTTCCTCCATGCCGAGCAGGAACGCCTTGCAGAGGCGGTGCATCCCATCAAGGACGACTCCGACCGGAGACATGAGATGGGAAGGCGAAATAGTTCACATCTAAGGAAGATCGATTCCGTCTAGTTGCAGCGTGGATTGTATCAAAATGAAATGCTCCACGTTGGATAAATGCCGCGCGCTTTCGCAAAAATCTCGTTTAATTGGAGTTCCAAGTGTGCGCCAGAAACTGTGTTAACGAAGATAAAGCGAAACTGCGCTTTGAGATTCTGTGCAACCAGCACTTCGGCAGCAGTCAATCCGAAGAAATAGCCGCGAAAGTCGGCGGCCATGTCCTTCTTCGTGGACTTGATTTCGCACAGCAGCAACTTGCTCAAATGGGTCTCTACTTCATTCACCGAATCCAAGTTCACAGGCTCCGTTAATCGAATTACGTCAAAGGCCTTACCATAGACAATCATGTCCCGTTTCGCGAAGGCCACGACGATATTCCTCTTCTGCCTGACAGTGGGAACCAGATAACCAAGTCCTTTCGATGCCAACAGTAATGCGGCCTTTCCTGCCGTGGCGCTCCCAGAATCAAGATTCTTCACTTGGCACCTACCTTCTTCGCCTCAGGAAGTCTCTCTTCAAACTTCTTTGCGAACGAAACGAGGGTGGCGCCTAGGGATTGGCAAACGTTTCGCAGTTCAATCACGTCGAGCCGTCTCTCACCGGTTTCGTATTTGCTCACAAAACTCTGGGGCATTCCCAGAGTCTCGGACAATTGAACTTGGGTGAGGCCCTTCTGTGTGCGAAGTTCTCGCAGAAGCTCCCGAAAGACCGCATACTCAGTTGTGAAAACGGATTTTGACACTTGCCAATAGTCAATCCGATTTTAGGATAACCCAAAACAGGATAAATGAGCCGGACCAGACAGCACCAAACACGCACCGATCGTTTCCACGGCTCGTCCTTAGGAGTTGAAGTGCTCGCCCGTTCCTTAGGTGTCCCTCGACGTGAAGTGGAAGCCAAGCGCTGGCGCATGCCAGACGGATCGTTCTTCTACCATCCGCGATACCGCTGGTGCCTGCTTATCAAGGCCATCATCGAGCACTTCTGCCCCGCCTTCGCCCCCGGCGGGGTGGTCCTCTACATCGGCGACACCGAAAACAAGTTCGTCCATCTGGAAACCGGAGGTTTGGCCACGCTCGGCGTCTCCCTGGATTCCGCCGCCAAGATTCCCGATGTCATCGTTCACTTCCGTGCCAAGAACTGGCTCCTGCTCATCGAAGCGGTTACCAGCGCCGGCCCGGTGGACAGCAAGCGCCGCAAAGAACTCAAAGACCTGTTCGCTGGCTGTAAGGCCGGTCTTGTCTTCGTGACTGCCTTCGAGAACCGCCGCACCATGCAGACCTTCGTCTCGCAGATTGCTTGGGAATCTGAAGTCTGGATCGCCGAAGATCCCGACCACATGATTCACTTCAACGGTGAGCGTTTCCTCGGTCCCTATCCGGACGTAATCGGAAAAAGTTGATAGCTCCCTCAAATGGGGGATCAAGGGCGAATAATTCGATCAGATACGCTGCTTGGGGGACAGCGCAACTCAATCTTAAACGGCACAAATAGTTGGTCCCATCTCGCATCTCCGCGCGTCAGTAGGAGGTTTTCAGCCAGTTGGTTTTGGCCCAGGTGGGCTGGCCGAGAATCGCGGGAGCGGTGGGCGGCGGGGTAACGACGTTGCCGCGCAGCAGCCGGTAAAAGCGTTGTGGCTCGGAGAGGAGCAACGGATTCGTGCAGGCGAAGTTGTCGCCGGCATCGAAATGATTGGTGGCGATGGCCGGCCATTGCGCCAGCGGCGCGGCGACGTTGGTGCTCGACAACACCTGATAAACGCCGCTCGTGGCGCCGTTGGTTCCCCGCAACACGATGCCGTCCGGGCCGGCGCTGGCCTCGGTGATGCGCGGTTCGTGCGATCCCGTGTCATCGACTGCGGGCGTCACATCGGCCCAGGTCGTCCCCACGCGCAGCGTGTCGAAGTTCCATGTGTCGTAGCCGGCGCTGGACTTCAGATAAAGATTCTGGAGGTTGACCGCATCGGTCCCGCCCGTCTGACTGGCGTCCGGCACGGCCGGTTCGCTGCCGCCGGGTGTAGGATTGATGAACAGGCTCACCCCGTCGTCGCCCGTTCCGGGGTTGAACGCATACTTCACCACGATGAATTGCGTGACGTTGGTGGCGAGCACGTTCGCGGCATAAACCGCGGACGCGCCGGTTTTCCGGATGGCGAGCTGATAGCCGTTGCCGTTGAGACTGAAATACAACGCCAGGGCGTCGCTGCTGCCGTTGGGTGAGGTGGTGCCGGAGGGCAACAGGCCCGTCAGGTAACCGCTGCCGGTGGCAGCGCGGTGCATTGCAGCAGGAAAGAGTAGTAAATATTGCCGCAGCTGACGCTGCTGGCGTCAAATGGCCGGCAGTTCGAACCGCCGCTCGTGCCGGCGATGCTGACCAGGTTGCCCGCGGTCGCGGGCAGTTTGAGCGCGGGTTGGGTCAGATTACCGCTGGCGACTTTGACCTGCGACGAACTGTTGCTCCACGGCGCCACCGAGCCGACGTTTGCGCCCGGCGCGGCGTTGGTGATGGCGTCCTCCATCGGCAACGCCGCGTGCAGGAGCTGTGCGGTGACAACGACCAGGCTGATGATGGCGGCGCGATGCTTCAGTCAGACTGTGGCACGCATGGGGTTTCTGAACTGGCGATACGACGGCTGGCCGTTCCGGACTCAACGGGTGCCGCCGGGTCCGCGGGAAAACAACCTTTCGCGCCGCGAGCGGGCGATGTTACCACCACCAGTGGCGGTTGTTGCTCCAGTCCACGTAAACGCGCATTTTTTTGAAGTTGCGCCATTCCACATGGTTGTCCTGGCACAAAATGTTGCCCCCCTCCGGACGACTGCCCGAACTCATGTGACTGCTGTTGTAGCCCTGCGGAATAATTTGCGGGTTGGAGGTGTAAACGCCGGTGAATTTGTCGTTCTGCCCGCCCGAACCTTCCGAGACGACCACGCAGGTGACGAGTTCGCTCTGCGCCACCGTGAAGTTCGTCACCGCCACGGAAAGCTTGCTGACGTAGGGAAGCCCGTCCCGCCGGCGCGAAGGCCGTGAGGCGTCGTAGCCCGCGGTGCCGGGATTGTTCCGTTCAAACAACCATTGGTAGGTCGTCACGCGGTAGTTGACGCCATTGTCCGAGGGCGGCGTCGTGGCCGAGTTGAAATAATACCAGTTGTCGATGTCCTGCACGGTGGCCTTGGTGGCCGGATCGTAAAGAATGCCACGGTTGCCGCCGGACTGAATGATCGCGTCGGCCGTGAGCCGGGGCACGTCCCACAGGGCCGAGCCGGGCGAGTTGCCGGCGCCGACCACGGTCTGCGGCACCTTGTCATTGTTGTCACCGGCGTAGATGGCGAAGGCGATGCCAATTTGTTTCAGGTTGCTGGTGCACTTGATGCGCTTGGCCTTTTCCTTGGCCAGACCCAGGGCGGGCAACAGCATGGCGGCGAGGATGGCAATGATGGCGATGACCACCAGCAACTCGATGAGCGTAAAGGCGCGTCCGCCGCGGGGGCCGTGCGTCGAAGAGGGGCGGCGCAGCGTGGAAATAAACGGAGACTTCATCATGGGACGGGGTTGGGCGTGGCCACGCACGGTGCCGGCGAAGGCAGGCAAATCATTGGAACAACACGGTTGTTTTGCATACGCGGCCGGACATGGGTGGCTACCGTGTCAGCCTAACAGTTGCCGTGTGGCTGTCATGTCCTGCGCGTTGCAAAACAGCGTGAAAAATGCGCACCGGACGTGCGACCGTGAGGTTCGGACCCACTGGGTCCGGCTTCAACGGACCGGGTTTGCGCCGAGGGGACGCACCCGGATGTGACGGAACTCGAAGGACTTGTTCTCCGCCTGCAACCCGAGGAAACCGCTGGTGGCATCCAGTTGGTCGTAGTCCCAGAGGTGCCGACCGCCCGCCTCCACGCTGATATGCGAACCAGTCACCGTAATGCGGAACTTGCCCCATTCGCCCACGGGCCGGGCCGGCGCGGCGTTGGTCACCAGCGTTTTGGATCCGCGCATCAACGTGCCCAGCGCCGTGCCTTTCAGGTTCACCTGCCAGACATTGGTCGGGAACGGCTTGCCCTCGGCCGCGGCCCGGATGAGCAGTCCGCTGTTGTAATTCTTTTCCAGCGCGCGCCATTCCGCCTCAAAAATAAAGTTGGTGTATGGTTGCGCGCTGCGCAGCCAGCCGGTGCCCCTGACCAGATGAATGACGCCATTCGTGACCGAGAACTCGCCGCCGTTCACCACGGTCCAGCCCGAGAGATCCTTGCCGTTGAACAACGTGGTCCAGCCCGTTTCAGCCGGGTCGGCGGCCTGCACCGAGGGGCAAACAAAGAGCGCGGTTCCGAGGGCGAGAAGCGCGAGCGCAAGGCGGCGGGGTTTCATGGTGGGCGCAGCTTACGGCTTCGGGGACACCGTGCAATCCACCAGTTTGACGTTCGCATCTTTCACCACGTCGGGCTGGGTGAGGCCGGCGAAGGTTGAGTGGTGGAGCCGCACGTCGCTGATTTCCGCCGCGGGAAAGCCCTGCACGTCCAGCACGCGCCGGGCGTTGGCCACGGTCAGGTTTTCCATCGTCACGTGGCGCACAACCGGGCGTTGCGGACCGTTGGCGCCTTCTTCGTAGAGAAAATCAATCTGCAACACCGCGTCGCCGACGGTGCCGACCTTCACGTTGCGGACGAACACGTTTTCCACCGTGCCGCCGCGGACGGCGTTGGACTTGAAGCGCAGCACGCGGTCGAGATTCGGGCTGTCCATCGTGCAATTCTCCACAAACACGTTCCGGCAGCCGCCGGAAATCTCGCTGCCAATGGTCACGCCGCCGTGGCCGTCCTTCATGGTGCAGCCGCGCACGACGATATTCTCCGCGGGGGCGCCCAGGCGCCGGCCATCCTCGTTGCGGCCGGACTTGATGGCGATGCAGTCGTCGCCCGTGTCGAACACCGTGTTCTCAATCAGCACGTCCCGGCAGGCCTCGGGATCACATCCGTCGTTGTTGGGGCCGTGGCTGACGATTTGCACGCCGCGCACAATGACGTTTGTGGACAACACCGGGTGCAGTTCCCACATGGGCGAACGCCGGATGCGCACGCCTTCGATCAGCACGTTCCGGCAGCGGAAGGGCTCGATGAAACTGGGCCGCAGGTAGTCGCCGTCGCCGAACGTCCGCTGGGCCACGGGCGTGCCTTCCGCAACCATTTTCACCAGGCGTTGGCGGGCGGCGTCCTGTTTGGGCTGGCCGCTGGTCCAGCCGTATTCCTTTTTGCCCTTCCAGGGCCACCAATGCGTTTCGTCGGCCTGACCATCGAGCACGCCGTCGCCGGTGATGGCGATGTCCTGCGCCTCGAAAGCGTAAATGAGCGGCGAGTAGTTGAGGCACTCCATGCCTTCAAACCACGTGCGCACGGCCGGCAGGCAGGCGGAGGGATCGGTCTTGAACTTCAGCGTCGCCCCGCCTTCGAGGTGCAATTCAATCCGGCTTTGCAGGTTAATCGGGCCGGTCAGGTATTCGCCGGCTGGCACGATGACGCGCCCGCCGCCGTGGCTGCCGCGATGGCCCGGGCGATGGCCGCGCTGCTGTCCGTCTGGCCGTTGCCCGTGGCGCCGAAATCGGCAATGGAAAATTCCCGCGCTGGAATGACTGGCGGCCGGAGGCGCGCGAGCAGTGCGGGCAATTCCGACCACTCCGGCGCGCCGGATTGCGGTCCGGTCGCGGTGGCGGTTGACGCGTGTTCCGCCCGCAACGGCAGGTCGATCAGTCGTTGCAATTCGAGACCGGCCAGAATGAACGGGCCGACGCCCTTGAGGTCGTTGTCAACCACCGGTTCGCGCAGGTAATACGCGTAGGAACCGTCGCGGCCGTAGCCAAGCCCGGCCACGGCGCAGCAATGCGTCAACGAGATTTGGCCGTTCCCGTCATCGCGCACAAACTCGTGGATGAGGCCGGCGTAGCCTTTGACGATGGCGGGCACGTAAGTGCGCGGGAGATAGCCGCGGTTGACCGCTTTCGCGAGTGAATAGACGAACATGCTCGACGCCGTTGCTTCGAGGTAATTGCCCGGGCGGCCGCCCTGGTCGAGCACCTGCCACCACAAGCCAGTTGCTGGATCCTGCCATTTCACAATGCCGCGAGCGGTCTTTTGGAGCATGGCGAGAATCACCGCGCGGCCCGGATGATTCTTCGGCAGATAATCGAGCACATCGACCTGCGCCATGGCGAACCAGCCCAGCCCGCGTCCCCAGAAATTCGACGACGTGCCCGTGGTTGGGTTGGCCCATTCCTGCACGTGTTTCGCGTCCCAGCCGTGATAATAAAGGCCCGTGCGGGCGTCGTAGAGGTGTGCGTCGGCCAGTTGGAACTGCTTCACCACGTCGTCGAAGCCGGCGGGTTCGTTGAACTGGCGCGCGTATTCCGCGTAAAACGGGGCGGCCATGTAAAGGCCGTCGAGCCACATCTGCTCCGGATACCGTTCCTTGTGCCAGAAACCGCCCTCGCTGGTGCGCGGCTGCGTGGTCAATTGCAGGCGCAAGGTCGCGGCGCACTTGCGGTAGCGCGGTTCATGGGTGAGCTGCCACAAGGCCAGCACGGTCTTGCCGGGATTGACGGCGTCGAGCTGATACTCGCCCGGTTTGTAACCGCGGATATTGCCGTCGTCGGTGATGAACGATCCGATGGCATTTTCGGTGAACGCGACGTAGCCGGGCGTCGGCACAGCGCGGTTCAATTTCAGGAGCGACAGCGTGAAGAGGCCGGCCGTGTAATCCCACTTGGCCTTGCCGTCCGCGCGCCACGCGAGTTTGTCGTCGCGCCGCGTCATTTCCGAATCCGCCATGCGGACGGACCACTGCAACGGCGTGGCGCCGTTGAAGGTGGCCGGTGTGGAACGGGATTCAATTGTGCGGCACGCGGGGAGCAGAGGGAGCGTCAGCAGGCCCGCGGCGATTTTCAGGGACAGGCGGAAGGACTTCATGGCGCAATCTCGTATCATCAGGAATGGTTTTAATCCTGACGCCGTTCCCGCGCGCCTGTCGAGCCCGCGCGCGGTTGAAATTGCGCCTTTGCCCCGCGAAATTGTGCACCGCGCTGGCTTGGTTCAGGGCACGATGGGCGCGGTCTTGAGCACCGCGTCGAAGGCCGGTTTGGGCCGGCCCTGGCGGTCGAACAGGAGCGGATACGAAGTGCGGCCGGGAATGGGCCAGTTGTTGAGCCACGAATCGCCATCCGTCACGCCCCAGAACGTCACGCGTGCCAGCGTGCCGCGGTGTTCGCGATACACCGTGAAGATGTCGGCGTAACGTTGCGCAAGCGCTTGTTGCACGTGGTCGGGCAGGCCGTTGGTGTAGGGATTCAACGTCGGATTACCCGTTTGGCGGAGGGAAACTTCCGCGGTGCGGTTCGCGCCGCGGCCCGGCAGCACGTCCACGTCGAGTTCGGTGACCATGACCTTGATGCCGAGCCGGCCAAACGCGGTCAGCATGTCGTTCACCTGCTGCGGTGTCGGCCAGTCGAGCTTGATATGCTCCTGCGTGCCGATGCCCGCCACGGGCACACCGGCCGCCTGCAACTGTTTGATGAGCGCGACGGCGCCGTCGCGTTTGGTCGCGTTCTCCAGTGAGAAATCGTTGTAATACAGTTCCGCCGACGGGTCGGCTTCGTGGGCATACGCGAAGGCCTTCTCGATGTAGTCGTCGCCGATGATGCGCTGCCACGGCGACTGCCGCCGTGTGCCGTCCTCGTTCAACGCCTCGTTCACCACGTCCCAGCCTTTGATGCGGCCCCGGTAGCGCCCCACGACGGTGTGAATGTGGTCCCGCATGCGCGCCAGCAACGCCGCCCGGGTCATCGGCCGCCCCTGGTCGTCCTGGAACACCCAGGCCGGCGTCTGGTTGTGCCAGACCAACGTGTGCCCCACGATGAACATGCCGTATTTCTCGCCGAAGGCGACGTAACGGTCCGCCGGTCCGAAGTCGTAGCGGTCCGGCGCGGGATGCACGTGCTCCCATTTCAGCACGTTTTCCGAGGTGGTGGCGTTGAACTGCTGTCGGATGAGCTCGAGACGCGCGGAATTCGTTTCGGCAAACTGGGATTCGTTCAACGCCGCACCGATGAGGAAGTCATCCTTGAACGCGGTCTTCAACGCCGGTTGGGCGGCGGCACAGCCCGTCAGCGCCGCGAGGGCGAGCGGGACGAGCAGCGAGGTGTGACGTTTCATGGGCGCTCCCTTCAAGTCGTCGCAAACCGGCGGCGGCGTTCGGTTAATTCATCCTGGATCTGGAGGTTCAACTGCTTGGTGATGCCGTAGCAAAGCAGGCAGACAATCACGATGCCGAAGAAGAGGGCCGGATAAACGCTGATGGTCATCCGGATGCCCTGCAACGCCGCGGGCGTCTGCGCCACATTGGGCACGTAGCCATAACCGGACAGCAACCAGCCGGCGATGGCACCGCCCAGGCTCAAGCCGACTTTCAGCGCAAAGATGATCGTGGCGTAAATCACGCCGGTAGTGCGCCGGCCGGTTTTCCATTCCGCGTAATCCACCACGTCGGCGAACATCGCCCAGATGAGCGGGATCGTCGGCGCGTAGCTCAGGGCGCGCAGCCACTCGAGCACGAACGTCGCGCCAATCGCGTTCGCCGGCAGGAAGATGAAGCCCGCCATGAACAGCGTCGTCACCGTGAAGCCCGTTACGGCCACGGCCTTCTTGCCGAACCGGATGGAAAGCCACGTCGAGCACAGCACGCCGAGCACGGTGACAAATTGCGACGACATGTTGAGCAGGCTGAAGCCAACGGCGCCGACGTTCGACTGGTCCGCGTTGACGACCAGCCCGAAGGTGTTCAGCAGATAATGCCAGGCGCCGCCGGGGCCGCCGGCATTGGTCAGTCCGAGGGTTTGCAGCACGTCCAGCATCCGCGCCTTGTCCACGTAGTATTGGAAATAATAGAACATCGTGCCGCCGCGCATCGCGAGGACGATGAAATGCGCGAGCGTCAAAATGAACATGGCGATCCACGGGCCCGTCTTGAGCAGGTTGCCGAAATCGCGCTTGGGATCGGACTTCTGCTCCGGCGGCGGCGTGATGCGCTCCCGCGTGGTCAGGAAGGTGATGAGGAACAGCCCCACGCAGATCACAGCCCACAGGCCCATCGTCATCTGCCAGCCCTTGGCGTTGTTGCCCTCGCCGAATTTGGCGACGAGCGGCAGGGTGAAACCGCCCACGATGAGCTGCGCCACCATCGCCGCCACGAAACGGAACGACGACAGGCTGGTGCGTTCGTTCACGTCCCCGGTCATCACGCCCGTCATGGCCGAATAGGGCGTGTTGTTCATCGAATACAATGTCATGAGCAGGATGTTCGTGGCGGCGGCCCAGACGATTTTCCCCGTCGAACCAAAGCCCGGCACCGTGTAGGCCAGCACCGTGATGACGCCCCACGGCAGCGCGGTCCACAGGATCCACGGGCGGAATTTGCCCCAGCGCGTCTGCGTGCGGTCGGCGATGACGCCCATCAGCGGGTCGAAGAAGCCGTCCCAGAGCCGCGCGAGCAGCAGCAGGGTGCCGGCCGCCGAGGCCGTGATGCCGAGGGTGTCGGTGTAAAAGTTGAGCTGGAACAGGATCATCGTCATGAAGACGAAGTTCGCCGCGCCGTCGCCCAGGCTGTAACCGGCCTTTTCGGTGAAGGAGAGTTTTTGAATGCGGTCGCTCATGCGGGGAGGGGTCTATTTCGTTACGGTCAACGTGAGTGGGTGGAGATCCGTGTCGCGTGAGGACGTGCCGATGAGGATTTTAAAGTCACCCGGCTCAACGACGTATTTCATGTTCACGTTGTAAAACGCCAGTGACGCCGGGGTGATGTCGAGCGCCACGGTCTGGGATTCGCCGGGTTGCAGCGCCACTTTTTTGAAGCCCTTCAACTCCTTCACCGGCCGCGTCACTGAGCTGACGCAGTCGCGGATGTAAAGCTGCACCACCTCGGTGCCGGCGCGCGGGCCGGTGTTCGTCACGTCCACCAGCACGCGGGTGGCGCCGTTGGGCTTGATGCGCTTTTTCGTCAGCCGGGCGTTGGTCAGGGCAAAAGTCGTGTAGCTGAGCCCGAGCCCGAACGGGAACAGCGGCGTGGCCTCGTCCCACAAATAACCGCGGCGCGCCGAGGGCTTGTGGTTGTAGAACACGGGCAGCTGGCCGACCGAGCGCGGAATGCTGATGGGCAGCTTGCCGCCCGGGTTGAAGTCGCCGAACAAGACGTCCGCCACCGCGTGCCCGCATTCCTGGCCGAGATACCAGCACTCGAAAATGACCGGCACCTTCCGGGCGACGTTGTTGATCGCGAGGGGCCGGCCGTTGAAGAGCAGGGCGATGACCGGCCTGCCCGTCGCCACCAGCGCGTCCACCAGTTCATCCTGACGCCCGATCAAATCGAGACTGGTGCGGTCGCCCTGATGTTTGAGCGACCACGCTTCGCGTGAGGTTTGTTCGTTGCCGCCGATGGCGAGGATGATGACGTCAGCCTGCCGGGCCACTTTGACCGCCTCGGCAATCTGGCGGCGGTCCTCGGCTGGATCGCTGGGAATCACCTCATCCTGCTGCCACGAACCACCCACAGTGATCCGGCAGCCTTCCGCGTGCAGCACCTGCACTTGCGGGCCCACGCGGGCGCGGATGCCGTCGAGCACGGTGACGTTGTGTTTGGGCGCGCCGCTGTAACCGCCGAGCAGCGGCCGGTGCGCGTTCGGGCCGATGACGGCAATCGTCCGGAGCGTTTTGAGGTCCAGCGGCGCAAGGTGATTTTCGTTTTTGAGCAGGGTGATGGTTTCCCGCGCGGCCTGGCGGGCCAGCGCCCGGTGTTCGTCGCAGCCGACCACCCGTTCGGCTTCGGCCGGATCCACGTAAGGATCGTCGAACAGGCCGAGCTTGAATTTCCACAACAGCATCGGCGCGATGAGTTCGTCGAGCTGCTTTTCCTTCAGCGCGCCCCGGCGCACGAGTTCGGCCAGATGCAGATAACAGTCGGGCTCGGGCAGCTCGAGGTTGACGCCGGCCTCGACCGCCAGCCGGCAGGCTTCCTTCTTGTCGTGGGCGACCGCGTGGCCGTGCGTGTCAGGCCGGTGGCCCAGTTCCCAGATCGCGTAATAATCCGAAACGACGAAGCCTTGGAATCCCCATTCCTGGCGCAGCACGTCACGGAGCAACCACCGGTTCGCGTGGGAGGGCACGCCGTCAATTTCGTTGTAGCTGGCCATGACGCTGATGGCGCCGGCCTGCTGGAGGCAGTCCTTGAACGGATGCAGAAAGGTTTCCCGCAGCACCCGTTCGGACACGTTCACGGGCGCGCAATTCTGGCCAGACTCCGGCTGGCTGTGCGCGGCAAAATGTTTGAGCGTGGCGATGACGCGGCGTTTGTCGCGAAACGAGCGGTCGCCCTGAAAGCCCCGCACGGCGGCGACGCCGAGTTGCGTGTTGAGAAACGGATCTTCGCCGTAGGTCTCTTCGACGCGGCCCCAACGCGGGTCGCGCGCCACGTCCACCACGGGCGTCAACGCCTGGTGTGTGCCGCGCACCCGGGCCTCGTAGGCGGTCATCGTGTAGAGCGCTTCCACCAGCGCCGGATTGAACGTGGCGCCGAGTCCGATGGGCTGGGGAAAACTCGTGGCGTCGCGCGCGGCGTGCCCGTGGAGGCATTCCTCGTGGAAAATGACCGGAATACCGAGGCGGGATTCTTCATGAAAGAAACGCTGGATGGCATTGGTCAGTTCGGCCATCTGCCGAGCCGTTCGCCCGAGCCAGGGCGTCGCGGCCGGCGCTCCGGCGTCGCTCGGCCGGCCCACCTGGCCGAGTCCGTGGCCGGACTTGAAGGCGGCCCGGGCTTTGGCGGGGTCGAAATTGCCCGCGGCATCGACGAGCTTTTGCGCCTTCTCCTGCCATACACACATCATCTGCGCCGCCTTTTCCGCCAGCGTCATGCGGGCGAGCAGGTCGCGCACCCGCCTTTCGGCCGGGAGTTGGGGGTTTTGATAAGCGGGGGCGGGTGAAAGCTTTTTGGCCATGTCGAATGGATCGTGTTGGTGGCTTCACGGTAGCAAGCCGGGGCAGGGGGGGACATACGACGAATGGCGGATTCCCCTGGCCGGTTGGACCGGGTGGTGGAAAATGCATTTCGCCCAGCCGGCGGTGGGGATGCGGAGTTATGTCCGGGCCGATGACTTTCCTTCGCCCTTGGGTATGGAACGCATGTATTTGGCCGCCGCCTCGGCCCGGCAACGCACGTGCAGCTTCTCGAAGATGTGCATGAGATGCGTGCGGACGGTCGAGAAGCTGATGTCGAGCCGCGCGCCGATTTCCTTGTTGGTCAGCCCCTCGGTGATGAGGGCAAGGATTTCCGATTCGCGGGGCGACAGTTCGGCGGTTTCGTCATCGCTGCTGGGGCGTTCCATGAAGGAGCGGACAACCATGCGGGCGATTTCCGCGGTCATGGGCGCGCCGCCCGAGCGGACCTCGGCAATCGCCTTCAAAATTTCCGCCTCGTCCGCGCGTTTGAGCACGTAGCCGCAGGCGCCGGCCTTGAGCGCCTGAAAAATCACCTTCGTGTCCTTGTAAACGGTCAGCATGATGACCTGCACCTGGGGGAGCTTTTCCCGCAGGCGCGCGGTGCAGACGATGCCCGATTCGCCCGGCAGATGGATGTCCATGAGCACGACATCCGGCTTCAGCGGGGGAATTTGCGCCAGTGCCTCTTCCGCCGAACGGCAGGTGCACACGCATTGGTAACCCGGCGTGGCCGCGATGTAATCGGCGAGGCACTGCCGCAACATGGCGTTGTCTTCAACGATGGCGACGCGGGTCGGCATGGCAGTGGTGGCTGCCCGCAATTCTGTGGTCAACAACGTGGACATGCGAGTGTAATTCCCGCGCCGGGGCCGGGCGCAATTCGGAGCATAACCCGCCGCGCGGCAAATCCCATCGGTCAGATGGCGGATGCGGCCTGGTCCGGCACCGGCGCGAAGATGGTGACGCGCGTGCCGGCGCCGGTGCGTGACGCGATTTCGCACGTGCCGCCGGTGCGTGCGAGACGTTCCGGCAGGTTGCGCAGGCCGTGGCCTTCGGCGCCGAGTTCGCCCGGTTCAAAGCCCCGGCCGTTGTCCGTGATGACAATCCGAATGCCCTGCACGTCCGCTTCCAGTTGGAACTCCACTTCGCTGGCGCCGGAATGCCGCACGACGTTGTGCAGCGCCTCTTTGACGGCGAGGAACAGATCGTGGCGGACCTGGCCGTCCAGCATCCGGTCCGGCAGCGACACGGGAATCTTGAACCGGCAGACGATGCCGGAAGCCGCGAGGTAATCAGCCGCGTAACCACTGAGGTAATCCGCCAGCGATTGCAGGGAATTGGCCTCGGGATTGACCGCCCACACGATGACGTCCAGCGCGCTGACGAGGGCGCGCGCCTTTTCGGTGATGGCCTGGAACAGCGTGGGCGTGCGCGCGTCGGTGCCGGGCTGGCGCAGGCCCGTGCTGGCCAGCACACGGATTTCCGTGAGACTCGAGCCGAGGTCGTCATGCAGGTCGCGCGCGATGCGGGAGCGTTCCATTTCCAGGGCGCGCTCGCGTTCGGCGTGTTCACGGCGGGCGTGCTCGCGTTCGAACTGCTGCGTGCGGTGGGCCACCTGCCGGCGCAACTGGCTGATCCAGATCGCTGCCATGGCCAGCACCGCGACCAGCGAGGCGACGATGTAGAGCAGGCGCCGCAACGTCCACCACGGCGGGCGTTCCAGCAATTGGATGTCCCGGCGCGTGTTCAGCAACAATTCGAAGCCCGTCAGGTCGCCGTTGCGCTCGTCATCCAGCGTGGCATAAACACCGGCCACCTGCAGGCGGCTGCCGAGGGGAAAATCGTCCGCGAGGTTTTCGGTCGCGTTCAGCCGGGCGCGGAAGGCGCGCAGCCCGGCTTGCAATTCCAGCACCCATTCCACGCCTGCGCGATGAATGCCGATCAACCGCGCTTCCGTCTGGACGCGGGTTGCGTCGGGGCTTTGCCGGCCGGGTTCGTCCGAGGTCCACGTCACGGCGGGCGGCAGCGGTGCGGTGCCGGTCTGGCGCGCCACGGCTTCGTGCAGCCGCGGCACGGGCCCGCTCAATTCCGGGATGCCGACCACTTCCGCCAGGTCCCCCGCCTGCAGCCCGCTGGCGGTGCCGCCCGCCAGCCGGAACCGCAGCCCCTTGCCGTCCTGCATCAGAAAGTATTCGCCGTTGCGTTCCTGCACGATCTGCCCGGCGATTTTCACACGCTCGAAGCCGCTCGCATTCAGGTCGAACAGCAGCAAGTCGGAAATGGTTTTCTCCGGCGCTGCGAACGGATCGGCCATGGGCAACTGGTCAATTTCAACCGTCGGATTACGGAAGCGAATTTCACCGACGCGCACCTGCCGGGTCTGTGAGTCCCATTCAGCCAGCAGGCAGCCGTGAATCCGGACCAGGGTGTTCAACAGACGGCGCAGCGCGGTCTCACCGAGGTTGTGCAGCGTCACGCGGATTTTCCCGCTCTCGGTCAGCAGCGTGACGCGGTTGCCCGCGACCTCGGTGACGATGCCGCGCACTTCGGCGTATTGGGAATCGAGGCTGCCGCTCATCAACTGGTTCCAGCTTGGTCGCACCGGTTCCGGCATCTGTCCGGGCCCGAGCACGCGCACGGATTTGGCCTCAATGACCGGCGCGAAATCACCGACGGCGGTGACGCCCTGAATCTCCGCGTAATCGCCCGGGGCGAAACCGTTCTGATACGACGGTTCATAGCTGAAGAACACGCCGCGGGTGTCGTCCTGCACCACGGCGCCGCCCCATTCCACCAGGCAGGTGATGACCCCACGCACGACGACCGGATGCTGCCGCGCGGCTTCCTTGGCGCTCAGTTGCTGCACCTGCGCGGCGGTGGTGAACACCTGCGGCGTCGAAGGCTGGGCCGCCACCGGGCGCCACACGGCAAACGTCACCCGGGCGCCGTCGTTGGTGGTCACGGTTCCGAGCACATCGATTACCAGGCCGTTGGTGAGCCCGGCCAGGTCCGCCGGCTGGATGGCAATCCCACCGCTGGCGTCGTGCAGTTGAAATGTGCCGGCACGGTTGAGCTCCTGCACGGTGCCGCGCAGGTGAACGATGCCCGGTTCCCTGCCGCCCGGCGTGAGGGCGCGGGCGATTTCAGTCCGGGCGGCCTTTTCCCACTGCTCCGGCGCGACGTCGAGGAGGCGCAGGTGCCCCGCGCCGACGACGGACAGCAAGCGTGATTCGTTTCCGCCGTCCGGACCCAGAACGCGCCGGCAAACGCCGGTCGCCCGGACCCGGCCGTTGAGCAGCAGGCCGGGGGGAATGCCCTCGTTGCTGGCAAGCCAGACGCGGGCTGGGTGCAGGCCGTCGTTCAACACCAGTTCAAGCCCTTCGCGCCCTTTGCCGGCGAATGTCACGGTGCCTTCCAAAGTCTGCCAGGCACCACGTCCGGACTGTGCCGCGGCCGCGTTGGTCACGAGTGTGGCCACGGGCGCCGGGACCGTGCCGAGCTTGGTGATGTCGGGTTGCAATTCGCCGACGTAAAGTTCGGCGCCGTCGTCGGACTTCACGGTGAATTCGTATTCCCCCGCATGGGCAATGGCGATGAGCCCGCGGAACTGCATTGCAACGTCTTCCGTCGGCCGGCGCAGCGCGATGTCAAAGTTCGTGGCGAACCCGCGGTAAATGGGTGCCTGATTGCGCATCTGGTCAAGGGTGGCTGGCGTGTCGTCGTAGCAGAAGAATTCCAATCCCGGGCGGGGTCCGTTCGTGGCCATCGCGCTGAGAAAAAGGACGTCATCGGGAATCCGCTGCGGCGCGCCGTCGGGCCCGCGGTAGCTCACCTCCAGCGCGGCGGGATCCTTGACGTTGAAATAATACAGGCGCAGCGGATGCATCCCGGCGGCGAGCGTGATGCGGCCGGAGCTTTCGGAGACCGAGTGAACACCGCCGTTGTCCACCACCGGTGTGGTGGCCAATGCCACGCAGTTGGGGCGACGAACCAGTTCGCATTGCGGGGCCACGATGTGGAGCTGGTCGCCGGGGGCAAAATCGCGCCCCGCGAGGTTCAGGGCGCAGGCTTCGACACTGGTGGCGTCCGCCAACACGAGCAGGCCACGCGCCGGGTCGGTGGCGCAGACCACGGCTTGCAGATCGACGTCGCACACGCGGTGCTGCTGGGCCTGCACCGCCGCCTGCAATTCCCGCAAGTTGTGCACCACCGTCGCCTCCGCTGCCAGCGCCGCCAGGGAGCGGACCAGCAAGCCAAGCACGAGGAGCCGGAGGAGGCACCCGGCGCGGCCCTTGTGGGCGTCGTGCGGGAGAACATTTAGGCCGGAAGCAGCGGGCATGCGAGTTGTGGCATTAGCGCCGGTCGTTCGGTGGTTGAACTGTGTTGGTTTCCCGGCGGATGAACCATCGGTCAGATGTCGTATAGGCGGGTGATGTCGGCACCGGTATGCTTTTGCTCAAGTCAGCCCCCAAAGCAACATGCGGTGTCATGTGAACACCATGCGACAAGCCATGACTTTTTGGAAAACTATTTCCGTTCCGGATGACGGCGTCGCGCCGCGCATTCAACGCAGCATTGACTACATGCGGGCGCATCTGAACCGGCCGTTGCAGGTGGCCGAACTGGCGGCGCAGGCAGGCTGCTCGGCGTCGCATTATTTCACGCTGTTCAAACGCGCCGTCGGCTGTCCGCCGCTGGATTATTTTACACGGCTGCGGATGCAGCACGCCTGCGAATTGCTGGAGCAGGGTGGGCTGTCGGTCAAAGCCGCGGCGGCCCGGCTGGGCTACGACGATCCGTTTTACTTTTCCCGCGTTTTCAAAGCCACCTGTGGTGTGGCGCCGCGCGATTACCGGGCGTTGCCGGCGGTTTGTCCGCCCGTGTTGCCGCGCCCGGCCGCACTGTCCGGAACCTCAACCCCCGCTTGCTGACAACCATGTTTCACCCCATCCATCGTCCAGCCCGGCGGGCGTTCACGCTGATCGAGCTGCTGGTGGTCATTGCCATCATCGCCATTCTCGCGGCCATGCTGCTGCCGGCGCTGGCCAAGGCCAAATTCAAGGCCAAGGTCATCAACTGCACCTCGAATTACAAGCAGTGGGGCCTCGCGCTCAACATGTATTCCGGGGACAACTCGCGGGGCGCCTATCCTTCGTTCTCGCTCGGCGGCGGCGCCGGGAACAATGCCTGGGACGTGTCACTCGACATGATCACGGGCATGGAGCCGTATGGGTTGACGGTGCCAATGTGGTTCTGTCCCGTGCGGCCCAGCAACCTTGAGGACGCCAATGCGAATTCGCGGGCGCGGACCAGTCCGCCGCACGACATTCAAAACCTCAATGACCTCAAGGTGGCCGTGCAATACACGGGCCTGAGCTTTGGGGTCATCTATCACGACCTCTGGATTCCGCGGCCCTCGGGCTCGGCCATGTTCCCGAACCAGTGGAACACGATTTTGAACCGGCCGAATCCCAACGCCAATGAGGACTATCAATGGCCGTCCAAATCCACCGATTCCACCATCAGCCAGGTGCCCGTGCTGTCGGATCGCGTCATCGGCAGTTCCACCAGTCTGACCGGCGCGGTCGAAGGCCATTACCAGAACGGCAAAGTGGTCGGCGTGAACGCGCTGTTCGGTGACGGTCACGTCGAGCAGCACAACGCCGGCATCATGAAGTGGCGCTGGAAGGGCACGTATTACACCTATTACTGACTCTCGTCCCACGCCCGTCGACGCGCTTCCTGCAAACACAAAGCAACAAACAACACAACCCGACAACCCGCCTATGAAAAACGTTCCCCGTTGGTTCGGCGTTCGCGTGCTGACCGCCGGCGCCCTGCTGCTGGCCGTCTGGAATTCCCGGGCGCAAACGTCCGTGCTGATCAATGCCTTCGACAATGACACCGAAGTCACCCAGAACAGCGGTCAGCCGTGGCAGAACTGGTATGGCACGGCCTTTTACCAGGTGTTATGGGACAGCTCCGATGCCAGCAACAATGCCAGTTCCGGCTCGCTCAAAATCGAGGCCTACTTCGGCAACTCCGGCATCGGCGGCTGTTGCGGGCCGCAGTTTCTCGTCATGGATGGATACAGCGGCATCAACCCGCCACTGATTGGCAATGGCGGGCCCGCCTCGGCGGCGCTGGCCACCAACGTCGAGTTCGATGTCCGCTTTGATCCCGCGTCGTTTGCGGTGACCAATGCCAACAGCACGAACTGGCCGACCATCACGGTGGGCACGCGCGGCCTCGATTACGGGGCGGACAACTTCGGCAACTTCACCATTCCGGCGTCGCAGACGAACTGGATGCACGTCGTCATTCCCATCGGCCCCAACGCCGCCTGGACCAACATCCCGAACGTCTTTTTCAATTATTACACCACGACGTATTCCGATACGGATGCCGCGTATCTCGGGCTTTACCTCGACAACATCCGGTTCACCACGGCCGCCGTCCCGGTGGTGCCGCCCACGATGGCCATCGAGCCGGCCAAACGCGCCCTGCGCGTCTTCGCCGGTTCATCGGGACAATACGACCGGTCGCAGGTCGTCACCGTGGACACGAACCAGTCGTGGATCGGCGGCACGTATCCGGTGTCCTACTCGTTCACGCTGTCCGACTACAGCCTCAATCCGCCATTAAACCAGGTGCACGTGTTTCTCATTCCGCTGGACCACGACGCGGGCGGCGCCATCAACCAATACACGGATTACAGCACCGCTTCGAACAGCGTCTGGCTCCAGATCGTGGGCGGGGCGACCAACGTGACGTGCAACATTTCGTGGAAGACCAACCTGGTCAACGCGAACCCCGATCACGTCGCGCTCAACATCACGAACACCACGGCCATCGGCACCTGGACGCTGACCTTCAGCAATGCTTCGGGCGGCAGCCTGACGGCGCCCGGCGCGGGCCCGGTGCCGTTCACGATTGATGATCCGGACATCGCCACGGATTTCGCCAATCCGCTGGTGGCCTTTTTCGGCGTGCAGCCGAACGACCCGGCGGCCATTGGTCAGCACGCGGATTATGCCCGTATCCAGACCGCGGGCGTGGTGGGCGTGCCGGTGAACGTGGACTTCACCACCGCGACCGCGCTCGACACCAACATTCTCAGCACGAGCGCGGCGGCCAAGCCGGCCAGCGTGGTGCTGGTGGGCGGCGACGCCGCTTATTGGGTCAATTGGAGCTATCCGGATTATGGCGTGGTGCTCGGCACGAAAGCCGATTTGGGCAATGCGGCGCTGTCGTGGAAAACGCCCGCGTATTTCACGGGCTACGCGAGCAACGCCGTCTTCCAAAGCCTGATGGGCCCGAGCAAGGTATGGTCCCTGATTCCGAAGTCCGGCCTGCCCACCGTGGATGGCCTGTCGAATGGCGTGCGCTCCGCGAACGCCTTCTTCCGGCTCTCCAGTCCGGGACCAGCCGAGTAGCGCGTCGGCATCCCAAGACGACAACGCTTAAACTGAAAATGGCGGTGGTCGGCGATCCGGCCACCGCCAAGCTTGAACCAAAACCGCAACGCATGAACATCGCCCTCAACCTGCGGACGGCTCTGCTGGCCATTGCCCTCAGCGCCCTCGCACTGCCGTTATCCAGCCTGGCTGACACCACCATTGGCAGCTGGCAGACTTCCAGCAGCGACGGCTGGATCAACAGTCTGTCCGGCGGAACTTCGATCACCGACACCGCGATCTCGCCGGGCATTTACAGTTTTGTAGGGGGCGCCGTCAGCGGATACAGCCAGAGCCTCCAGATCAACCAGGGCGGCTACGGCTCGACGCTGGCGATCAAATTGCAGGACAACGGTTACGTGGACGATTTTCTCGACAACCACCTTTTGTCCTTCACCTTCTCCGTGCCATCGGCGGCAGCCTCCGGTTCCACCGCCGGCTATTCACAGGTGTATGCGCTGACCCTCAATGCATCGGGATTTGGCTACAACAACATCGGCTCGGCGGACACCTGGCCCAACACGACCGCCACGGGCGATACCGGCAACAACTCGGCCGGTGGCCAGCCCAACTTCTACTTCTACAGCGGGGCACCGGCGCGGACGGAAACCGTCACCATCGACTATTCCAGCCTGCTGCCGGCCATCACGGCCACGCCGACCAACGGCTACATCGAACTGATGTTCACGTTCAACAACGGCGGCGGAGCGCCGGCCAATTTCTTTCTGAACAACGTGACGTTGTCCGGCGGGCCGGCGGCTGCGCCGGAACCTTCCGCACTGGCTTTGGTTGGGGTGGGTGTTGTGGGCTTGCTGGCGGCGCGCCGCACGCGCCGCCCGCCGGCTTTGACCGCTTAAGCTCTGGAACGGATGACTTTCTCTTGTATTTCGCCGGCGCCGTGGAACCGTGGTTTCTGCGGCGCCTTGCTTTTGGCGGCCCTGATATTTGCCGGCGTTTGCCCGGCCCAAAATCTGGCGTCCAATCCCGGCTTCGAATCCGGTGACACAGCCGGTTGGACCGGCTTTGGCGCAGTCGCCCTTTCTGTCCAGACAACGACGGTTCACGCCGGCAGCTACGCCGCGCTGGTGCAGAATCGCACGGCCACCTGGAATGGCCTCGCGCAATCCCTGCAAGCCGCACTGGAGCCCGGACAGGTTTACAATCTTTCGGCCTGGGTGCGCCTTGCGGACGCGGGCAGTGAGACGGTCCAGTTGACCATGAAAAAAGTGGATGCGGACGGCGACGGCTATGCGGCCATCGCGAGCGGGACGGTGTCCGCCGCCGGCTGGACGCAGTTGAGCGGCCAATACGCCCTGACCGTCTCCGGCGTGCTGACGTCGCTGACGTTTTATGTCGAAGTGCCGTCCAGCACCACGGCCTCATTTTATGTGGACGACGTGGACGTGGAGCCGGTCAATCCGGGAGGGACGGGCACGAACGGTGCAAGCCTCATTGACGCGGCGGAGGTGCATCAGCGGATTGACGGCTTCGGCGCCTCGTCGGCCTGGCGCAGTTCCTGGTCCGCGAGCGCCGCCGACAAATATTTTTCGACGAACAACGGCATCGGCCTTTCCCTGCTGCGCACCCGCATTGCGCCGGGCGGCACGACGGTAGAGGGCAGCATCATGCAAATGGCGCGGGACCGCGGGGCACGGGTTTGGAGCTCGCCGTGGAGTCCGGCCACTCCGTTCAAGAGCAACACGAACGTCAATGGCGGCAGCTTCGTCGGGAATCCCGCCAACTATCAGGCCTACGCCGCCCAACTGGCCGGCTACGTTGCGAACATGAAAGCACAGCTGGGCGTCACGCTGTATGCGCTCTCGGTGCAAAACGAGCCCGATGCGAACGTCACCAACTACGAATCCTGCAATTGGACGGCGCAGCAAATTCACGATTTTGTGCCGTATCTTCGCGCCGCGCTCGTGGCGAGCAATGTGGGCGCCACCCGAATCATGCTGCCGGAAAGCCAGAACTGGACCGATCCACGCGGCCTGGCGGCACTGGCCTTGAACGACCCCAATGTGCTGCCGGCCGTGGGCATTGTGGCGAATCATAATTACGTGCCCGACAACCAGCACGGCGACCAGGCGCCGCCCGCGGCGTTGGCGACGCAGGGCCGGGCCCTCTGGGAAACGGAGGTTTCCACGTTCAACGCCTACGATGGGAGCATCACCAACGGCATCTACTGGGCCGAACGCATTCACGCATTTCTGACCGTGGCCCAGGCCAACGCGTGGCATTACTGGTGGCTGAGCGCCTACGGCTCCGATAATTCCGGGCTCGCCAACAACAGCGATGTGCTGGCCAAGCGTGCCTATGTCGTCGGTCAATTCAGCCGGTTCGTCCGCCCGGATTTTTATCGTATCGGCGTGGTGACCAATTCCGGTGGCGCGCTGGTGAGCGCATTCAAGGATTCCGTCTCGCCGCGCTTTGCCATTGTGGCCATCAATCCCGGAACCAACGCTGTCGAACAAACCTTCACGCTGGCCCATTTGGGCGTCGTGACCAGTGTGACGCCGTGGATCACCTCGGCGGCATTGTCACTGGCCGGCCAGGCGGCCGTCACGGTCAGCAACGCAACATTCGCGTATTCGCTACCGCCGATGAGCGTGGTGACTTTTGTGGGCCAGGCCGCGACCAACACGGCCCCGACCCTGGCCGCCGAGACCAACGCGGTCGTCGATGCCGGTGTCAACGTGGTGGTGACCAATCTGGCGGTGGACCCCGACGTGCCCCCGCAAACGCTCGCCTATACGCTCGTGCAGGCGCCGACCAACACGGTGCTGAATCCGGTCACGGGCGTGCTGACGTGGCGGCCGCCGGTCAGCCGGGCGGACTCGACCAATCTCATCACCATCCGGGTCAGCGACAATGGCTCGCCGAGTTTGAGCGACACGAACAGCTTCACGGTCATCGTGAAGCCGCTCAGTGAACCAACGCTTGAGCCGGCGGAAGCGGCGGGCGGCGGCGTCCAGTTGCGCGTCAACGGCACGCTGGGGCCGGATTACACCTTGCAGACCTCGACCGACTTGGTGAACTGGCTCACGCTGTTTACCACGAACCCGGTCGCCATGCCGTTTGATTTGACCGATACCAACGCGGGAGACGCCGCGCGTTTTTACCGGCTGCGCCTCGGGCCGTGAACGCGGCGATGCCCTCCCATGTCATGAAACGAATCCCAATTTCGCCAGTCCGATGGCTGCGGGCCGGCGGCGCGTTGTTGGCCGTGCTGTTTGCGGGTGGCGTGGGCGCCGCGGACCAGGCGCCGTTGCCGTTTGTGAGTCCCATGTTTGGCGACAACATGGTCCTGCAGCGCGGCAAGACGAACACGATCTGGGGCTGGACGCAGCCCGGCCAGGAAGTTCGCGTGGCAGTTGCCGGCCGTTCCACCACGGGCACGGCGGGCGCCGACGGCCGCTGGCAGGTCCGCTTGCTGCCGCCGGAGTCCGCCGGGCCCCTGACCCTGCGGGTTTCCGGACCGCAAACCGCGACGTTCACGAACGTTCTTGTCGGCGACGTTTGGCTGTGCGGCGGACAATCGAACATGGAACTGCCGTTGCGCGCCGCCCGGAACGGCGAAGCCGAAAGCAAGGCCGCCCATCATCCCGACATCCGGCTGTTCACCGTCGCCCATCACGTCGCCTATGCGCCGGCGGCGGTGGTCGCCGGATCGTGGAAGGTTTGTTCGCCGGAAACGATCGCCGAGAACGGCGGCTTTTCGGCAGTGGGATACTTCTTCGGGCGCAAACTGCAAACGGAACTGCACGTGCCCGTCGGCTTGATTCAGGACTGTGTTGGTGGCACGCCTGCCGAAAGCTGGATGAGCCCGTCGGCCTTGCATGCGTTGGGAGATTTCGAAGCGCCGCTCGCGGAGATGGCCCGCTTGCATGCCCGCGGGGGGCCGGAATACGGGAGCTTTCTCATGCACTGGCTTGACGAATACGACCTCGGTTCGGGCACCCACTTCTGGGGCGCATCGGCGCTGGACGAAGCGGACTGGAAACCCGTGACGATCCCTGGCGGCTTCCGCGAACTGGGCGTGCCTGAGGTGCCAAGCGTGTGCTGGTTCCGTCGCGAAATCATCCTGCCCGATCCGTTGCCGGCGGGGCCGGCGATGTTGTTTCTCGGCTCGATCGAGAAAATGGACACGGCCTACGTCAACGGCCAGTGGGTCGGCGCCAGTTCGTGGGTTGAAAACCCGCGCGTGTATTTCATCAAGAACGGCGTGCTGCATTCCGGCACGAACACGCTGGCGGTGCGCATCTTCAAATTGAAACCTGACGGCGGATTTCTCGCGAAGCCGGAAACGCTCCGTCTGAGGCTGGGCGACAAGTCCACGATTCCGCTCGCGGGTGCATGGCGGGGCAGGCTCAGCGTGGACGCCCGGCCGCCGCATCCGTTGCCGATGACATTTGAGAATTACCCTACGATGCCGGTGGTATTGTATCACGGCATGTTGCAGCCTGTGGCGCCGCTCGCGCTGCGCGGTGCGATTTGGTATCAGGGCGAGGCCAACTTCCTGCGCGCCCACCAATACCGGACCCTGTTGCCGGCGTTGATCCGCGACTGGCGTGCGCTCTTCCAGCAGGGTGATTTTCCGTTCTACATCGTCAGCCTGCCGGCCTTCATGCACCGCCGGGAGCAGCCCGGCGACGACGCGTGGGCCGAACTGCGGGAGGCGCAGGCGTTGACCGCGCAAACGGTGACGAACACTGCGCTCGCGGTGACGGTGGACACCGGCGACGCCGACAACATTCATCCACCGGAGAAACAGGTCGTCGGCGAACGGCTCGCGCGGTGCGCTTTGGCGCAGGAGTTTGCCCGGGTGATTCCGTATCGCGGTCCCGAGTTCGCGTCCATGACCACCCGGCCGGGCGTGTTGGTCCTGCGCTTTCGATATACGGATGGCGGTCTCGTGGCCAAAAGCGGCGCCTTGGGTGAATTTTCAGTTGCCGGCAAGGACCGCCACTGGCACTGGGCACAGGCGCGTATCGCGGGCGATGCCGTGGTGGTTTCGTCTCCGGACGTGCCCGAACCGGTGGCCGCGCGTTACGCCTGGCAGGCCAACCCGGCGGCGACGCTGTTCAACGGCGCGGGCCTGCCGGCGGTTCCGTTCCGCACGGACGACTGGCCCGGTGCCACCGACCACGCCCAACCGTGGTAGGTGGCGCGTAGTTTTGTTGAGGTTGAATCGCGTCAAGCCGCGCCGCCCCGCTCGCCGTTGATCAGCTGCAGGCCGGCGCGGATGTAGCCGAGCGCAAAGGCCATGCCGGCGTGCCACGGCGCGGCGCAACTCATCTGCGGCGCGTGATCCGGAATCAGCACGCCGGTAAAATGGTTCCGCTTCAGGATCCGCAGCACGCGCAGGATGTCCACCGCGCCATCGTCAATGAACGTTTCGCGATAGTGCGGCACCTTGTCGCGCACGTTGCGCAGGTGCACGTAGGCCAGCCGGCCCTGGCGGCTGTAAGTGTCCACGACGTCGTAAATGTCGCCCTCGGTCATTTCGGCCAGCGTGCCGACGCAGAATTCGAGCGCGTTGCGCGGGCTGGGCTTGAGATCGATCAACTTCTGGTAAAGGCGCGGCTGGTGGACGAGCCGGGGTTGTGCGCGGACCGTGGGCATCGGCGGATCGTCGGGATGCGCGGCGAGCGTGACGCCCGCTTCTTCGGCAACCGGAATCAACGCGTCGAGAAAGTCCTTGAGCCGGGCCCACAATTGTTCGGAGGTGGCCGACGGCACCACGCCGGGCGCGGCGTTCCGGTCGTAAACCATGTTCCAAACCATGCCGTTGGGCAGCGGCTTGTCAAAAGGGCCATCCATGCCCACGGCCTCGGCGTCGCCGCGGGCGAATGGACCCTTCACGCGGCCGGCCACGCCGGCGATGGAGAAGTTGTAGCCAAAGACCGGAATGTCCGCCCGGCCGACGCTGCGGATGAGCTGTTTGAGGTTTTCGAGCTGCTGTGTCTTTTTCGGTCCGTCGAGCAGCACGTCGTGCCAGTGCGCGGGATCGAAGTTCTCGACGGCTTCGAGTTCGAGTCCGGCCGCGTTGATGTCGCGCTTGATCGCCGCGAGTTCCTCGTAACCCCAGAGGTGGTCCGGGTCGCCGGCGAGGCCCCAGCCCGAATCATCGCCGACGGGCTGGTCGCCGGGCTGGTTGCTGCGCGAGGAGCGGAAGTAATCCACGAGGTGGATGACCAGATGCGTGCAGCCGCATTGTTTGGCGAAGCGGTAATGCTCCGCGTCGAGTTGGTGCCGGTAAAGACCAAGTCCCAGTTTCATGCGCGCCGCTGCTGGTGCATCCACCTGCGTGGATGCGCGGGTTCAGATGAATTCGTTGATGAGGTTTTCGAGCATTTCCTGACGGCCGCTGCGGCTGGGCGCGGCTTCGCCCTTCTGCAACGCATAAGCTTCCAGCTCCTTCAGGCCGACGCGGCCCTTTTCGATGTCGCGGCCGATGCCCGAGTCCCACGAGGCGTAACGTTGCTGGATGAACTTCGCGAACCGGCCGTCCTTGCGAATCGCGGCGGCAATCTTCAGCCCGCGCGCGAAGGCGTCCATGCCGCCGATGTGCGCGTGGAACAGGTCCACCGGTTCGAAGCTTTCGCGGCGCACCTTGGCGTCGAAGTTCAAGCCGCCCTTCTTCAAGCCGCCCATGCCGAGCACGGCGAGCATGATTTGCGTGGTGAGATAAATGTTCGTCGGGAACTGGTCCGTGTCCCAGCCCAGCAGCTCGTCGCCAACGTTGGCGTCAATTGAGCCGAGCCTGCCGGCGTTTGCGCACACCTGCAGCTCGTGCCACATCGAATGGCCCGCGAGCGTGGCGTGGTTCGTCTCGATGTTGAGCTGGAAATGTTCGAGCAGGCCGAACTCGCGGAGAAAGTTCAGGCACGCCGCCGCATCCGAATCATACTGGTGCTTGGTGGGCTCCTTCGGTTTCGGTTCGATGAAGAACTGGCCCTTGAAGCCGATGGCCTTCTTGTGCGCGACGGCCAGGTGCAGCAGCTTCGCGAGGTGTTCCTGTTCGCGCTTCATGTCGGTGTTGAGCAGCGTGGAATAGCCTTCGCGGCCGCCCCAGAACACGTAGCCCGAGCCGCCCAGCGCGTGCGTGACTTCGAGGGCCTTCTTCACCTGTGCGGCGGCGAAGGCAAACACGTCGGCGTTGCAGCTCGTGGCCGCACCGTGCACGAAGCGCGGATGCGAGAACAGATTGGCCGTGCCCCAGAGCAGCTTGATGCCGGTGCGCCGCTGCTCCTGCTTGAGCACCTTGACCACGGCGTCAAGGTTGGCGTGGCTTTCCGCGAGCGAGCGGCCTTCGGGGGCCACGTCGCGGTCGTGGAAGCAGTAAAACGGTGCGCCGAGCTTGGCCATGAATTCAAAGGCCACCCGGGCGCGGTGCTGGGCATTTTCGACGGAGTTGGAGCCGTCGTCCCACGGACGTTGCATCGTGCCCGCGCCGAACGGGTCGGAGCCGGTGCCGCGGAACGTGTGCCAGTAGCTCACGGCAAAACGCAGGTGGTCCTCCATGGTCCGGCCCTCGACCTTCTCGCTGGCGTTGTAATGTTTGAACGCGAGTGGATTCTTTGACTTCGGTCCTTCGTAACGAATGGCTTTGATGCCCTTGAATGCTTCCATGTTGCTGTGGTTTATGTTGGTTGCCATTGCTGGCGATTGCTGTTTACGACGTCCGTCCGGCGCGCGGACGGGTTGCTTGCGAATTGCGGTGGTGGCGCGCGGTGCGGTTCCCGGCCGGAAACGTTCCGGCGGGCCGGCCTCGCTGGGGCGCGCGCCAACCGTGTTCGCGACCCATCTTGTCAGGACTGCTCCCCGGTCCACCATCCAGAAATTGAGCGGTAGTGCGGCATCCGGCTTAACGTCGGAAAAGCCTCTCGGGCGGTCTGCCAAGAGCACGCGGCCTCATGGCTGAACGGGCGGAGCGGATGCCGCGGCGCCGGGTGCGAAATGGCGCGCTGCGAATTGCAGGAATACCGGCCAGTTCGGGGTGTCGCTGTGGCCGCCCGGATGCTGGCGAAACGCAAGGTCGCCCGACACCAAGGCTGCGCCGATCGGCGGGAATTCAGTCGTGCCCAGGTCGCGTTTGCCGAGCAGCCGGTAAACCGGACCCGCCGCGGCGGCGGCCATGAACATGCCTTTGGCGTCCGCCCACCCATCGCCTTGCGTGGCGCCGCCGCCGATGAACACGGGGCGGGGCGCGCAGAGCGCGATCAGTTCATGGGCGTCCACGGGGAGGTCGTTCCAATGCAGTGGCCCGGCGTATTTCAGAAAGTTGCCCGCCATCCAGTGATATTCGCCGCTGCCAGCGACGTTCTCGACCGTTTCGCCAAAGTCGCGCCGGAACAGTTTCGCGCCGCCTTCGCCGGAGGAGCTGATGTAGGCGATGGCAAAGCGCGGATCATACGCCATCGCCACCAAGGCCGCCTTGCCGTAACGTGAATGCCCCTCCAGTCCGACGCGCTTCGCGTCCACCGCGGGGTCGGTGGCAAAGTAATCGAGCGCCCGGCTTGCCCCCCACGCCCAGGCACGCAGGGCGCCCCAGTCATCGAGCTTCCGGGGCTGCCCGTGGTTGACGAGCCCGATGATGCCACGCATCAGCCCCGCGCCGTTGTCGGGCTGGATGCTCGTTGGAATCAGTGATGCGTAACCCCAGCCCCTGGCCAGAACTTGCTGCTGCCATGAGGGCTCGTTGCCAGCGGGCGCGCCCGGGCGGCGGCCGAAGTTGGGAAAGTTGAAGCTCAACTGCAGGATCACCGGCACCGGCTGTTTGGCGTTGGCCGGCGTGGTCAACGTCAGCTCGATGTTGACCGCAATGTTCGTGTCGCCGGAATTGTCCACTTGCCCGACGAGCTGCTTGGTTACGACTGGGAAGGTCCCGTTGGTTTCCGGCGTGGTGCGGAGAACTTTCCACGTGATCGAGGGCGTCACCTGCGGCGCGCGCCCGTAGATTTCGCGGTCGAAGTCCTCCACAATCTCCGGTCGGCGCTGCTCCCACCACATGGCGGGTGTCGTGACGGGCCGGCCGTCCTTCAAGGTCAGCGGATCGGGCAGGTCGGGATGAGGATTGGCCCTGGCTTCTTCGTAATTGGCGTAAAACGGCGACTGCGGATTGTTGCCGTCGCGGCCCCGGCGCAACGTGCTGATGTGCAGCAAATCCATGAGACGCCGGTGATCCTGTTCGGCCAGCGCGCGTTCATCCGCGGGGGGACGGCGAATGGCCGGACGGGGTGTTTGTGGTGGCCGCCGGTGTGCCTGGAGCAAATACGAGGAGCAGCGCAAGCGCCCCGGTCCGGCGCGCGATTCGCAACAAAGAGTTCCGCATCATGTCGGGATTCAGTAAAGCCCACGCGCCGTCGGTTTCGGGCCGTAGCGGGGCGTTGACTTTGCCGGCTTCAAAACTACCAATCCCGCCGTCCGGGTGGAATGGACGATTCTTTGGCCCCTGCTCCCGGCTTAATCCTCCGTGGTGGTGGTGCAAGTGGCCTTCACGACCTCGCCCCGGCTGACGGCGTTACGCGGGACGCTGTGCGTCCGGAATACCAGTTGATCAACGCCGGCATCACGCGGTCGGCAGGCGCACACAGCCACCGCGTCGGCGGTGTGGTGATCGAAGCATTTCATTATGTCTGGGCAGGCTTGGAAAAGTTCAGAACCATGCCGGCATCGACGACCCGGTGCGGGGCTGCTGCCGTCAGGACGGCTACAGTATTTATGAAACTGCTATAGGCAACGCGTCCTCTGCCATCACGGGCTCGTCAGATGTTCGATCATCGCCGGTGGGTCGCCTCTGGTCCCGGAAACCTTACTGACACGGTTTGCCCGCTTGCCGCAGTTTCTTCGCTCGCAGGGCTTCGACGAAGCTCACAAACCCGTCGGCCTGTTTGGCCAGGCGTTTCTCCGTGTCTTCGTTGGCAAGCTGGCCGGATGCATCCAGCAGCTTGCCGATGCCCGGCAGGAAAACACGCTCCGGAAAGATGAACGCATTGCGGTAGCCGAAGATCGCCTGCAACTGCTCGACCGGCCGCAGCGCGCCCCAGATGCCCGCCGCCAGGCCGACGAAACACACCGGCCGATGCTCGAAGCTTTCCGGAAAGGGCAGCATGTCAATGAAGTATTTGAGGATGCCGGGCACGCTGCCGTTGTATTCCGGCGTCACGATGACCAGTCCGTCGGACGCGAGCACGGCCTCCGTAAATTTGGCAAAAGATGCCGGCTTTTCCGCGTAGGCTGCCGGCGAGAAAATCTCCGGCGGCAACTCTGCCAGATCAAGCGTTTGCATGGCGACGCCGAGCGATTGATAAATGGCCTCGAGGCGGGCGGTGACCTTGCGCGTGTTGCTGCCCGGACGGTTGGTGCCGCTGAGAATGACAATCATGCCCGAACTTCTACGCGGACTGGCCCGTGGCGTCCATCAAATCCAAGTGTTTTGGCGCCGGGATTCGCTGCCGGTGGGGGAAATAAGAAGCCGGACGGCATTGCGGCCGTCCGGCTGATGAAATTGACGCGGTTTAAGGCTTCCACTTCATGTCCGCCACCGTGCGGCCGGCGGGAATGAACGGCAGCACGTGTTCGCTGTAAGGCGTGCAGACGTCGAGGACGTAGGCCGTTTTCGCCTCGATGAGGCGTTGCAACGCGGCCTTGAGATCGCGCTTATACATCACGCGTTCGCAGGGCACGTTGAAGCTGTTGCAGACGCGGACGTAGTCGGGATAAACCTGTGCGCGCTTCTCCGGATCGCCGAGGTAGGTGTGCCCGCGGTTGCCGCCGTAGAAGCTGTCCTCCCACTGCACCACCATGCCGAGGTGCTGGTTGTTCAGGATGATCGCCTTGGCATTAATGCGTTCGATGTGTGCGGTGGCGAGTTCCTGGATGTTCATCAAGAACGAGCCGTCGCCGTCGATGTCGATCACTTCCTTGTCCGGATGCGCCACCTTCACGCCAAGCGCGGCCGGATAGCCGAAGCCCATCGAGCCGAGGCCGCCGCTGGAGATGAACTGGCGCGGGTGTTTGCAGGGATACCATTGGCCGGACCACATCTGGTGCTGGCCGACGCCGGTGGTGATGCAGGCCTCGCCCTTGGTGAGTTCGTGCAACATCTCGATGACCATCTGCGGCAGGATGACCTGGTCTTCCTGGCCCTTCATGTGGTCCTTCATGTGGTCGCTGTTGGCGATCTCGGCGGTGATGCCGTAGGTGAACGGCGCCTTCTTTTTCCACTCGGCGATCTGGGCGTGCCAGGCATCAAATTTCTTCGTGACCGGGCGCTTGGCGAGCAGCTTGTTCAGCCGCGTCAATGCGTCCTTGATGTCGCCCACGACCGGCAGATGTGCCCGTTTGTTTTTGTTCAGCTCGGAGGCGTCCACGTCAATGTGAACGATCGTTGCGCCTTTCGCGAACTCGCTGAAGGCGCCGGTGACGCGGTCGTCGAAGCGCACGCCGAACGCGAGCAGCAGGTCCGCGCCGTCCTTGAGCTTCACCATCGGATCATTGAAGGACTTGCGGTGCTCGTATTCACCGTTCACGGCCCAGTTGGCAAACGCGGCGCCGTGCATGCCGAGCCAGCGGAGCGAGAGTTCATGGTTTTCGGGGAACGCGCCAATGCCCATCAGCGTGGTCGTGACCGGAATCCCCGTCGCTTCGGCGAACTTTTTCAGGTCCGCCGCCGCGCCGCTGGTGATGATGCCGCCGCCGCAGTAAAGGACCGGCCGTTCGGCCTTCTGGATGAGCCCGACGACTTCGTTGAGCGCAAGTTCGTCGGCGAAAATGTCGGGGTTGTAGCCCGGCAGCCCGGCGCGCATTTCCTCGTGCGTAAGCCAGACCGGCTGGGTCCGGGCCTGTTGAATGTTCTTGGGAATGTCAATCACGACGGGTCCGGGCCGGCCGGATTGGGCGATGTAGAACGCCTCCTTCACGATGCGCGGAATGTCGTTGATATCAGTGACGAGGTAGCTGTGCTTCACCACGGGCAGCGTCATGCCGATCATGTCGGTTTCCTGGAACGCGCCGCGGCCGATCATGTTCTGGTTCACCTGGCCGGTGATGGCGACGAGCGGGCAGGAATCCATGTAGGCATCCGCAATGGCGGTGACGAGGTTGGTCGCGCCGGGGCCGCTGGTGGCCATGCAGACGCCGGCCTTGCCGGTGGCGCGGGCGTAGCCTTCCGCGGCAAAGCTGCCGCCCTGTTCGTGACGGGGCAGAATAGTGCGGATCTTGGACTTGGTGAGCGACTGGTGAATTTCCATGCTCGCGCCGCCGGGATAGGCAAAAATCACCTCAACGCCTTCGCGTTCGAGGGCCTCGACGAGGATGTCGCGGCCATACATCAACGGGCCGACCTTGCCGGCGGCGGCTTTGGCAGTTTTCTTCGATTTGGCGGATGTTGCTTTGCTCATGTTTCTTTCTTGGTTGATGGCCGGCGCAAGTCTGGGGCTGATCGACAAAAAACCCACGACCGTTGCCAGCCGTGGGTTCTTGTTAAAACTGGATTCAGTCTCGACAAGCACCATCGGCGGCGCGGGCTGTTACTACCAGCGCGAGAGCAACGGTGACTTGTTGAACGATACCGAACATCGGGCGAAAAGCTAGAATTCCGCCCTGGCCGGGTCAAGCCCGGAATCAGCACCCTGCGGGCCAAAGCGCTAATGAATTACTTGAAAAAGTCTTGAATCACCCCGGCCACGCGGTCGATCTGGGCGTCGGTCATTTCTGGATAGATCGGCAGGCTGAGGCACTGGTTGGCGGCCTTTTCGGAAACCGGGAACGCGCCCGGCTGGTAACCGAGGTTCGCGTAGCACTTTTGCAGGTGCAACGGCAGGGGGTAATGCAGCGCACAGCCGACGCCGTGGGCTTCGAGGTGCTTTTTGAGTTCATCCCGGCGCGGATGGCGCACCACATAAAGATGGTAGGCGCTTTCTGCCCAGCTGGCCTCGCGTGGCAATTGCAGCGGCGTTCCGGCGAGCAATTCATGATAACGGTGGGCGACGCGGCGGCGGCCGGCCGTCCACGCGGGCAGATGCTTCAACTTCACGCCCAGCACGGCGCCCTGGATGCCTTCCATGCGGTAGTTGAAACCCACTTCGTCGTGGTAATACCGGACCGTGGAGCCGTGTTCGCGCAGGGCCCGCGCGCGGGCGGCAAGGGCATCGTCGTTGACCAGCAATGCTCCGCCTTCGCCGGCGGCGCCAAGATTCTTGCCGGGATAAAAACTGTAGCAGGACAGGGCGCCGAACGTGCCGACGGTGCGCCCCTTGTATGTGGCGCAATGCGCCTGCGCGGTGTCCTCGACGAGCGGCAGGTTGTGCTTTTGGGCGATGGCCAGCAGCGGATCGAGATCCGCCGGATGACCGTAGAGATGCACGGGCATGATGGCCTTGGTGCGGGGCGTGATCGCGCGTTCGACGAGTTGGGGGTCTAAATTGAACGTCGCGTCGTCAATGTCCACATACACCGGTTTCGCGCCGACATAACTGATGGCCCAGCTGGTGGCCACGAACGTGAACGGCGTGGTGATGATTTCGTCACCCGGCTTGATGTTGAGCAGCAACAGGGCGATGTGCAGTGCGGACGTGCCGCTGTTCATGCCCACGCAATGCTTCGTGCCGATCAGCTTGGCGAAGTCCTTCTCGAACTGCGCCACGTCCGGCCCGAGGCAGAACGAGCAGTTATCGAGGGTGCGTGCAATGGCGGCGTCGAGTTCCGCGCGGAGCGGGCGCATCTGAGCCTTAAGGTCCAAGTAGGGAACGGGTTCCATGAGGATTCCTTTAATTTGAACTGCGGGCGCCAGCGTAGCGCAGGGGTGACCCGGAGAACAATAGCGCAATACGCGGCGGGATCAGGGCTTCTTCCGGGACGGTTTGGGGACATTGGCCGGGCGGGCCGGCTTGCGGGCCAGCAACGCATAACGGGCGTGCGTCAGGCCGTTGAACATCTGGTTGAAGAAGAATTTCATCCCGCTGGAGAGGCTGACGCGTTTGAACTCCACTTCCAGCCCGGCGGCAGCGAAAAACCGTTCATAGTCGTCGCGCGAATAAAGCCGGCGTCCGGAACGCACCCGGGCCTCGCTGGTTTCTTGGGACTGGAATTTAAGCCAGGGCTTGACGGGCTCGCGCACGGCCACGAACCAGCCGCCCGGCTTCAGCACGCGCCTGGCCTCGCGCAACGTTTCGCCGATGTTCACCGTCCGGTTCAGCACCGAGGCGCATACCACGAAATCAAAGTGGCTCGCCGGAAAATCCAGTTCGTGCAGATCGCCGGCGATGCGGGTGATCTTGTCCTCCCGGGCGCCCACACGGGCGAACACCCGCGGCGCCTCCTCCTTCAACCGCCGGCCGGACAGGTCCGTGGCGATGATCTCCACCACGCCCGGCAGTTTGGACAGTTCGGCGCTCAACCAGGCCGCGCCCGCGCCGATCTCGAGAATCCGCCCGCGAAAATGCAGTCCGAACCGCTTTGTGAGGTAGGGCGCGATTTGTGCGGCGCGTTCCTGGAGATCGTCGTTCAGGTGCGCGTCGCGCTCGCGCGCCGCCACGCGCCGGGCGGCGGCCGTTGCCGCCTGCACCGCACTGCGCGGCCGGCGGTTGACGCGCGGTTCGACAAATTTGGATTCTGGACGGTTCAAGCGCCTGCAGCTTAATGAAACCCGCGCGCGGACAAAAGGGGTGATTGCACGAAAAGTGGACGCACCAGAGCCCGAAAAAAATTGTCTTCGCCGGGGCGCGCCGTATGTTGGCCACGCCGATGACGAAGACCTTCGCGCAACTTGGATTTCCCGGGCGGCTTGTGGCTGTTGAGGGCCTTGATGGTTCCGGCAAATCCACCCAGATCTACCTGCTGAAGCGCTGGCTGGAATTGCAGGGGCTGAAGGTTTTTTTCAGCGAATGGAACTCGTCGGAACTCGTCAAGAGCGCGACCAGCAAGGGCAAGAAGCAGACGCTGCTCACGCCGACCACGTTCAGTCTGATCCACGCCACGGACTTTGCCGACCGTTACGAACGGCAACTGGTGCCCCTGCTCCGGGCCGGTTACATCGTGCTGTGCGACCGTTACATCTTCACCGCCTTTGCGCGGGACACCGTGCGCGGCTGTCCGGCCGAGTGGGTGCGGGAGCTTTACGGTTTTGCGGCGCACCCCGACCTGACCTTTTTCTTCAAGGCGCACCTTGAGGTGTCCCTCCAACGCATCCTCGCGGGGCGGCCGCAGTTGAAATTTTTCGAGGCGGGCATGGATTTGAAGCTCTCCAATGATCCCGAGGAAAGTTTTCGCATCTTTCAGGGCCGGTTGCTCGAGCAGTATCTGGCCATGAGCACCGAATTCAACTTTCACCTTGTGGATGCCAACCAGCCCATCGAGGTCCAGCAATCACTCGTGCGCGAGGTGGTGGCGGCGCGCATCAACCTGCGGGCCTACGCGGCCGCCAAGCCCATGCTGCGCCTATGAAGAAACCCGCCGCCAGCCTCAAACGCAAACCGGCGACCCGCTGCCAGGTGCCAACGCGGGCACAACGCCGCTTTTACGGCCACGGCCTGCCGGATGTCGAACTGGACAAGCTTTTGGGCAAGCTGATCGTGGTCGAGGGCGCGGATGGCTCGGGCCGGTCCTCGCAGATCACGTCGCTCGTGCAATGGCTGGAAGGGCGCGGGCACGCCACCGTGCAGGTCGGCCTCAAGCGTTCCACGCTCGTCAGCGAGGAACTGGGGCGCGCGCAGAATGGAAACATTCTGAGCCATACCACGATGAGCCTGTTCTACGCCACCGACTTTGCCGACCAGCTCGAAAATGTCATCATCCCCGCACTGCGGGCGGGTTTCATGGTGCTCGCGGACCGTTACATCTACACGCTGATGGCCCGCGACCTTGTCCGGGGCGCGGACGCGGCGTGGTTGAACAATCTTTACGGCATCGCGCTGGTGCCGGACGCGGTGTTTTACCTCAAGGTGTCGCCCGAGGTGCTGGTGCAGCGGAACTTTGCCAAGAACCACACCCTCGACTATTGGGAAAGCGGCATGGACCTCGGCCTTTCGCGCGACATGTTTGACAGCTTCCTGAAGTATCAAAAGATGATGATCGAACAGTTCGAGCGGCTGCGGCGCGAGTTTGATTTCCACATCGTCGATGGCAACCAGTCGATGGACGAAATCAACCTGGAATTGCGTCACAACATCGAAGCCGTGCTGGCCGGCGACCGTTAGATCAGCTTTGCCGAGGCGGCATGGGGCGTCCGGCCCGTGTCCGGGCGCGGTCGAACAACCATCACCACCAATGCCTGAAGCACCAACCAAAACCGAATACCTCGTGGGCGTGGATCTGGGCGGAACCAAGATCCTGGCGGGCGTCTTTAACCCCGCGCTGAAATGCCTTGGCAAAGCCAAGCTGAGCACCAAGGCGGAACGCGGTGCCGACGCCGTGATCGACCGCATCGCGCGCTGTGTCCGCGAAGCCGTGGACGAATGCGATCTGGACCTCAAACACTGCCGGGGCGTGGGTGTCGGGGCGCCGGGCGCGGTGGACTTCGCGGCGGGCCGGGTGATTTTTGCCCCCAATCTCGGGTGGAAAGACCTGCCCCTGAAAAAGGAGCTCGAAAGGCGGCTCGACCTGCCGGTCTTTCTCGAAAACGACTGCAACGTCTGCACGCTCGGCGTTCACGAGCGCGAACTCGGCGGCAAACCGCGCCACCTCATCGGCATCTTCGTCGGCACCGGCATTGGGGGCGGTTTCATTCTGGACGGCAAACTGTTTTCCGGCGCCAATCACACAGCGGGTGAGGTGGGCCACATGGTTGTGCAGGTCGGCGGGCAAAAATGCGGTTGTGGCAACAAGGGCTGTCTCGAAGCCATGGCCAGCCGCACCGCCGTCTTCAACCGCATCCAGGCGGCCGTGAAGGACGGCCAGAAGACCGTGCTGACGGACATGCTCGGCGAAAAGCTCGAGAACATGAAGAGCGGCGATTTGCGCAAGGCGCTGCGGCGGGGCGACAAGCTGGTCGATCAGGTGATCGAAGAGGCGGCCGAATACATCGGCATCGCCGTCGGCAATCTCATCAACCTGTTCAATCCCGAAGTCATCGTGCTGGGCGGCGGAATGATTGACGCCCTGGAGGACGAAATGTTCAGCATCATCACCGAAGTGGCACATGATTACGCGATGCCCGGCACGGACAAGGGGCTCGAAATCATTCCCACGAAACTCGGCAACGACGCCGGCATCACCGGTGCCGCCGTGCTCGCGCGGCAGCAACTCAAATAATCCGCCGCATGGGCATTTCGCGCCGCGCCGTCATCGACATCGGCACCAATTCCGTGAAGCTGCTCGTGGCGGACGTGGGCGGTCCGGATGTGGTGCCCGTCGTCGAACTTGCGGAGCAGACGCGGCTGGGCCGCGGCTTCTACAAAACGCATCGCCTCCAGTCCGAGGCCGTGACGGCCACCGCGCAGGCCGTGGCGGAGTTCGTCCGGCAGGCCCGCGACCTCGGGGCCGTCACGGTCCGCGTCTTTGCGACCAGCGCCGCCCGCGACGCCCACAATCCGGAGGTGTTGCGCGACGCCGTTTGGACCGCCTCCGGCTGCGCGATGGAAATCATTTCCGGCGAGCAGGAGGCAGAGTGGGCTTTTCGTGGCGTGACCACCGATGTCCGGCTGGCACGGCAGCCGTTGTTGCTGCTGGACGTCGGTGGTGGCAGCACGGAATTCATCCTGGGCGCGGGCGAGCACAAGCATTTCCGGCAAAGTTTTCCGCTGGGCGTGGTGCGTTTGCTGGAGCACGCGCCGCACTCTGATCCGCCCCGGCCGGCGGAGCTGGCGGCCTGCCGGCGTTGGGTGCGGGAATTTCTGGCGGCGCAGGTGGCGCCCCAACTGGAGCTGGCGCTGGCCCGGGAACGCAGCCAGGGCGAACTGTTGCTCGTGGGCACGGGCGGCACGGCCAGCGTCCTCGCCAGCATGGAAACCGGCCTCGGAAAATTTGACCGCCACAAAATCGAGGCGGTGATCCTGAGCGCGGAACAGGTGCGGGCCTGGGTGGACCGGCTCTGGAGTCTGCCGCTGGCCGAACGCCGCAAGATTCCCGGTCTGCCGCCGCCGCGCGCCGACGTGATGCTCACCGGCGCCGCGATTTATGAGGCGGTCATGGAGCAATTCAAGTTTGCCGGACTCCGCGTCACCACGCGCGGGCTGCGCTTCGCCGCGTTGCTGGACGACCCGGCGACGGCGGGTTGCTGAAGCGGCTCGCCAGCGGCGGTCAGGCGCCGGCTCGAAGCGCCTCCCGCGCCCGCTGCGGCGTTCGCATCTTTGGCAAAAGCGCGAATCGCTGTAATATTCTTCCGCTGATGGCGTCAGCAGGATTGATGAATGACCTGGTCACCCAATTCATGGGCAGCCGCGATGAGTTCCTGGCCTTTGCGCGGGCGCGCCTTGGCGATCCCGAACTCGCGGCGGATGCGGTTCAGGAGAGCCTGCTCAAGGCCCTGTGCAAGGTTGGTCAGTTGCGCCGGGCGGAAGGCGCAAAGGCCTGGTTTTACCGCATTCTGCGCCGCACGATCATTGACCTTTACCGGCGGCGCGGCGCGCAGGAGCGGTTGATGGACCAGTGGCAGCGCGCAGCGGCGGCTGGTCCGGACTCCGCTGCGGAACGTGTCGTTTGCGCCTGCCTCAAACGGCTGCTGCCGGCGTTGAAGCCGGAATACGCCATTCTCCTGCGCCGACTGGACCTTGCGGGGGAAGACCCGAAGACCGTGGCGGCCAGTCTCGGCATCAGCGCCAACAATCTGGCCGTTCGCCGGCATCGCGCCCGTCAGGAACTCCGACGGCAACTGGAGCAAACCTGCCGGTCATGCGCCCGGCACGGTTGCCTGGATTGTTCCTGCGATGAAAATTGAAACCTTTGGCCCCAGTTGGAAATGAACACGACAACGATGGAACCTCGACCTTCAGCCCCGTCCGGACGCACGGAATTGCGCGTCACGGGGATGACCTGCAACAACTGCGCGCGGACGGTGACCGGCATCATCCAGGATTTTCCGGGAGTGGCCGGCGTGAACGTCGCCCTGGACGAACAACGCGCCACGGTGCGCTGGGCCGCGGCGGTGCCCGCCGACCTCGCGCCGTTGCTCGGGGCCCTGGAAGACGCGGGCTACGGCTCGCAGGTGATTCAGGCTGGCGCAGCCCAATCAGCGCCCAAGCTGGGTGGCTGGGCGGTGAACTTGCTCCTCGGCGTGCCGGTGACGGGGCTCTTGATGCTCGGCGAATGGGTGTTTGGCTGGGGCGAAACCCGCTGGTTCGCGTGGTTCGCCTTTGCGCTGGCGGGCACCGTCCAGATTTTCGCCGGCGCAAAATTTTATCGCGGCGCCTGGGCCCAGTTGAAGGCGGGCAGTTCCAACATGGACACCCTCGTGGCGTTGGGTTCGACGACGGCCTTTGGTTACAGCGCATGGGCCTTGTTGGCCGGCTGGCAAACGCACCTCTATTTCATGGAGGCCGCGGCCATCATCACGTTGATCAGCGTCGGCCATTGGGTGGAGGCGCGGGTCAGCGCCAAGGCCGCCGGTGCGTTGAAATCCCTGATGACGCTCGCCCCGCAAACCGCCCGCAAATTGACGCGCCCCGCTGCAACCAGGCCGGCGGCTCCGGCGACGCCATTGCAATTCAATTTCCGCGCCGCCGAAGCACCGGCCCGCCCGGTTGAGACGGAGGTGACGGTGGCGGAATTGAACGAGGCGGATCTGGTGGTGTTGCGCCCGGGCGACCGCGTGCCGGTGGATGGCGAAGTGGTCGAGGGCGAATCCACGGTGGACGAAGCCATGCTTACCGGCGAATCGAATCCGGTGGAGAAACGCCCCGGCGGACCGCTTTACGCCGGCACCGCAAATCTCAACGGCCGGCTGGTCATGCGCGTGACGGCCACCGGGGAAGCCACGGCGCTCGCGCACATCATTGCGGCCGTGCAGCGGGCGCAGAACAGCCGTGCCAACATCCAACGGCTGGGCGACCGCGTCAGCAACGTCTTTGTGCCCATCGTGGTCACGGTGGCCTTGGCCACCGCCCTGTGGTGGGGACTCGCCTTCGAACACGCGTCCCGGGTCATGGCCTGGCTCACGCCCTTCTTGTGGCACGCGCATCCGCCGACGTCACCGCTGGCGGCGGCGGTCATTGCAGCCGCTGCGGTGCTGATTGTGGCGTGCCCCTGTGCGATGGGCCTCGCCACGCCCGCGGCCATCATGGCGGCGGCCAACGCGGCGGCCCGGCGCGGCATTTTGATCCGTGACGGCGTTGCGTTGGAAAAGGCCGGCGAGGTCACGGCCGTGCTCTTTGACAAAACGGGCACGCTGACCGTTGGCAAACCGGTCCTGACCGACGCCTGGGCGGTGGATTCGCAATCCAAGGCGGACGTCACGTCCTGGGCTGCGGCGTTGGCGAAGCCTTCAAGCCATCCCATCAGCCAGGCGATTGCGGCGGCCGCGCCCGCGGAGGCCGGCGTTGAGGACTGGCGTGAAGTGCGTGGCGCCGGGGTGGAAGGGAAAATTCGCCTCGCGGATGGCTCCCGCCCAGCCGCGCGTTTGGGGTCGTTGCGCTGGCTGCGGGAGGCGGGCGTTGATCTGACGCCGGGCGAGGCCTTCATCAAGGCAGGTTCGCAGGCGGGCGCGACGATGGTGGGCCTGGTGTTGGGGAATCAACTGCGCGGCTTGTTCGCGGTGCAGGACGCGTTGAAGCCGGGCGCCGCGGCGGTCGTGCGCCGGCTTCAGGCACGCGGCCTGCACACGTATCTCGTCACCGGCGACAACGAACTGACGGCGGCGGGCATTGCCAAACACGCCGGCATTCCCGGCGAGAACGTGTTCGCCGAAGTGCGTCCGGAACAGAAGGCCGACTTCGTGAAGCAACTCCAGCAGCGGGGCGAAAAGGTCGCGTTCGTGGGCGACGGCATCAACGACGCGCCGGCGCTGGAGCAGGCGGATTTGGGCGTGGCCGTGAGCCGTGCCAGCGACGTCGCCCGCGAGGCGGCGGACATCATCCTGCTCAAATCCGACATCGAAGCCGTGCCGGAAAGCCTGGGGCTGGCGCGGGCGACGCTGCGCACCATCAAACAGAATTTGTTCTGGGCGTTCTTCTACAACGTTGCCGCAGTGCCGCTGGCCGCGCTGGGTTTCATGAGCCCGGTGCTGTGCGCCGCCACGATGGGGTTCTCCGACTTGATCGTGATTGGCAACGCACTGCGGTTGCGGCGGGCGAAGGTTCAGTGAGACGGCCGACGACCTAGTCCGCCCGGCAGGCGGCGGGTGCCGCCGTGGCTTTATTCGGGCAAAACCGGGTCGGGAAGCCGAAAATCCATAAAAATCGGTGCAATCCGTTCCCGCAGAGGGAGAACAAGGGCGGTTTGACGCTGGAAACGGCCGGGGCTGGACGGAAAAACCCCAGGAAATTTCGCTCCAACCCCGGGAGCGGAGTCTCCAGCCCGCGGGCTGGTCGCTCCGCTACGCCGGGCAGGCGGGAGAAAATCCCGCCTTCGGCGCGGGTTGAGCCGTCCCTTTGGCATGGGTTGTGCCGACCTCAGAGTTCATGAAGCTTTTGCCGGCGGACCGACAAGGATGGTTTGGCCTCCTGCTGTTGCCCTTTCAGGTTTACGTGGCGCTGGCTCCCTTGGGTTTGGCTGTTTGGTGGAATGTGACGAGCAGGCTCCATGGCCAAAGGTTCTTGTATCGCGAGCAGGAACAGCGGTGCCTCAAGGGCTGCGCCATCTGCCTGCTGGTGTTTTTGCTCGCGGCGCTCATCCAATGTTTCGGTGTCACGTTCGCGCGCCGTCATGGTCCGTCAGACTGGGCGCGCGGCTTGAAAGGGAGCCTCATCTGGGCGGGCATGACGCTGGGTCTGCTCGCGGCTTTTCTGTGGCCTCAACTGTCGGCTGCAAAGTAGGCTGGGCAGGACTTGCGGCGTGGGGAGCGCGCCACTTGCGTGAAATTGAGCCGTTCGAGAAGGTTTTTTGCGGCTGATTCCGGCGCCATTCTGTCGGCACGCGTTATGCAAAGCGATTGACCATGAAAACTCGCCTGCCTCTTTCACGTCGCCCGCTCGTCGCGTTCACGTTGCTGGAGTTGATGGTGGTCGCGCTGACGCTTTTCCTGCTGGCGCTGTTGGTGCTGCCCAACATTCAACATTATGGTGGCCGATACCCAGCAACACGCATCCGCTGCGTCACCAACCTGAAGCAAGTCGGCCTGTCGTTTCTCGTTTGGACAGGTGACAATGGCAATCGGTATCCAATGTATGTGCCGGTGACCAACGGCGGCGCCATGGAACTCGTGGCAGATGGTTTGGTGGCCCCGATTTTCGGCGTGATGTCAAACGAACTGGGGACGCCCAAAATGCTCTTCTGTCCCGCTGATGCGGAACGCGCACTCGCAACTACTTGGAACTCTTTTCACGATGCCAACGTGAGTTACTTCGTGAGCCTGAGTGCGACGAACAATGCCGATCCAGCGATGTGGCTGGCCGGGGACCGGAATCTGACCAACGGCACCGCGCGGGTGCGAGGCGTGTTGACCGTGCCCACGAACAGCGTCGTGGGCTGGACCCGGGCGATGCACAATCTGCAAGGCAACGTGTGTTTCGCCGACGGCAGCGTGCAGCAACTGAGTGCGGCAGGATTGCCGGCATCGTTGCGCACGCAAAGCGTTTCGCCGCTGCGCTTGCTGATGCCGCAGTAGGCGCGGCGGCGCCGCCGGGCTTACTTCGCCGGCACCGCGTGCAGGGCGGCTTCCTCCTGGAAATCCCGGCCCAGCGCGCCCGCTGCCTCGCCGGCGTGTTGTTTCGCGAGCAGCATGTAGAGCGAGGGAATGACCAGCAGCGTGAAGATGGTGCCCAGCGCCATGCCGGCCACAATCACGATGCCGATGGAATTACGGGCCGCGGCGCCGGCGCCCGACACGAGCGTCAGCGGGAAATGGCCGGCCACCGTGGCCACGCTCGTCATCAACACCGGCCGCAACCGGGTCAGCGACGCGCGGCGCACGGCCGCGAGCTTTGAGAGGCCGCTGCGTTGCAGTTCATTCGCGAATTCCACGATCAGGATGCCGTTCTTGGAGACGAGGCCGACCAGCGTCACGAGACCGACCTGGGAATAGATGTTCAGCGTGGTGGTCCAGCCGTTGGTGAAGAACGGCATGTTCTGCCCAGGCATTTTCAGGAAGCAGAAGGTCAGCGCGCCGAACATGGCCAGCGGCACGGAGCCCAGCAGGATGATCAGCGGGTCGCGGAAGCTGTTGAACTGCGCGGCCAGCACAAGAAAGATGAGCGTCAGCGCGAGGACGAACGCGGGCAGGAACTTGCTGCCCTCGACGCGCAACTGGCGCGACTCGCCGGTGTAATCGAGCTTGTAGCCTTCGGGCAGAATCTTTCGCGCCTCGGTTTCCAGATAGGTCAGCGCCTCGTCCAGCGGGCGCACGGCCACGCCGCTGATCTTCACGGCGTTGAACTGCTGGAAGCGGTTCAGCGCCCGTGGCGTCGTGGTCTTCTCGAGCTTCGTGAACGTGCTGAGCGCGACGAGGTGGCCGTCCGGCCCCTTGACGTAGGTGTTTTCCAGTTGCTGCGGGTTCAGGCGATCCACGCGCTTGATCTGCGGAATCACCTTGTAGCTGCGGCCGGCGAGGTTGAAGCGGTTGACGTAATTGCCGCCCACCATCGCGGAGAGGTCGGCGCCGACGTTCTGCATGTTCAGGCCCATCGAGGCCACCTTGTCGCGGTCGAGGACGAGCTTTGTCTCGGGCTGGTCGATTTTGGTGTCGATGATTGGCGGGAACGCAAACATGCCGCTGGCCGCCGCCTTCTGCTGGAGCTCGTTCGCAAAGCGCATGATGACGTCCGGCTCGGCCGTGGACGCGATGACGAATTCCACCGGGAACTGGCCGCCGCCGGGCAGCGCGGGCGGGGTGACCGACAGCACGCGAATGCCGGGAATCTTGTTCACCTTCGCCTGCACCTCGGGGGTGATCTGGAACACCGTGCGTTTGCGCTGGCCCCACGGCTTCAGGACCACGCCGCCCACGCCATTGTCGGGGAAGGTCAGCTGGAAGCTGCGTTCGAATTCCGGCGTGGTCATCCATTCGCGGTTGACCTCGTCCGTGTAGAATGTCGTCTGGTCAATCGTGGCGTCTGCCGCCGCATCGACCACGCCCAGGATGATGCCCTGGTCCTCCGTGGGCGCGAGTTCCTTGGGCGCCATCATGAACATTGGGAAGGTGAGCAGGCTCAGCACAATCCAGACGAAATAAACCGCCGGCCGGGCTGAGAGGGTGGCATCCAGAATTTTGGCGTAGGTGTTCCGCAGCCGGTCGAAGCCGTGATTGATGCGGCCCACCAGGCCTTCCTCCTCGTGGCCGCCCTTGATCAGCTTGGCCGACATTACCGGGGAAAGCGTCAGCGCCACCACGCCCGAGATGAACACGGCGCCGGCGAGCGTGAAGGCGAATTCGCGGAAGAGCGACCCGGTCAGGCCGCCCTGCAAACCGATCGGCGCATAAACAGCGGCCAGCGTGATGGTCATCGCAATCACCGGGCCGACGAGTTCGCGCGCGCCAAGGATCGCCGCCTGCGTGGGCGTCTGCCCTTCGCGGATGTGACGTTCCACGTTTTCCACGATGACGATTGCGTCATCGACGACCAATCCGACCGAGAGCACGATGGCCAGCAGCGTCAGCAGGTTCAGGGTGAAGCCAAAAGCCTGCATCAGGAAGATCGCGCCGATCAGCGAAACGGGGATGGCCACCAGCGGCACGAGCACGGACCGCAGCGAGCCGAGGAACAGGAAGATGACGATGGCCACGATGATCAGCGTTTCGGTCAGTGTGTGCAGCACTTCGTGGATGGCGTCGTCGATGTATTCCGTGGCGTCGTAGGCGACGCGTCCGGTGAGACCGGTGGGCAGATCCCTTTGGATCAGGCTCATTTCGTGGCGGACGCGCTTGATGACATCCAGCGAGTTGGCGTTCGGCAGCACCCAGATGCCCATGAACACCGCGCGTTCGCCGGAAAACCGCACTTCCGAGTTGTAATCCTCCGCGCCCAGCACCACGTCCGCCACGTCGCGCAACCGGATGAGATGGTTGCCCGACTGGCGCAGCACGAGGTTGCGGAATTCCTCCGCCGAGCGCAGGTCCGTGTTCGCGGTCAAATTGACCTGCACCAGCGAGCCCTTGGTCTGGCCGACGGCGGCGAGGAAGTTGTTGGCCGCGAGCGCCTCGCGCACCTGGTTGGGGTTGATGTTCAACGCCGCCATGCGGTCCGGCTTGAGCCAGATGCGCATCGCAAACGTGCGGCCGCCGAGGATGTCCGCCTTCTGCACGCCTTCGATGGCGGTGAGGCGCGGCTGCACCACGCGCACCAGGTAATCCGTGATCTGGTTTGCCTGCAAAATGTCCGACGTGAAGCTGAGGTAGGCCGAGGCGAATTTGGTGTCCGCCGATTCAATGTTCAGCGTGGGCACCTCGGCTTCCGGCGGCAAATCACCGCGCACCTGGTCCACCTTGGAGCTGATTTCCGCGAGGGCCTTGGTCGAATCATAGTTCAGCTTGAGGTGAACCGTGATGGTGGAGAGGCCGAGCTTGCTGGATGATTCGATGTAATCGATGCCGTCGGCGGCCGCGATGGCGCGTTCAAGCGGCGTGGAAATGAACCCACGCACCAGATCCGCGCTGGCACCAACATACACGGTGGAAACCGTGACCACGGCGTTCTCACTGCGCGGATACTGCCGCACCGTCAACGAGCGGATGGCCTGAAAGCCGGCGATCAAAATCACCAGGTTCACCACGATGGCGAGCACCGGGCGGCGGATGAAAATATCCGTGAACGACTTCATGGGGGGGAGCGTGTTAGCTGTCGGACGGCTGCGGTTTCTCGGAGGCTTTGGGCGCGATCTCGTCGTTGATCACGACCGGCATGCCGTTGCGGAGTTTGAACAATCCGGAGCTGACCACGCGTTCGCCCGGTTTGAGGCCGGCCTCGACGCTGACGAAGTCACCGCGCGCCCGGCCGGTGCGGACAAACTGCTGCCGCACCACGAGTCCGCCGCTGGAGTTGGTGGCGGGTTCGATCAAATACACCGAGTCGCCGTAGGGCGCGCTCAACACGGCCGGCGCGGGGATGACGAGCACGTCGTTTTCATCCGGCAGCAGGACTTCCACCTGGGCGAACATGCCGGGCCGCAGGAGCTGTTCCGGGTTCTCAAACGTGGCCTGAAGCCCGATGCTGCGCGTGCTGGGGTCGAGACCGGGATTGAGCGCGGTCAGGATGCCGTCGAAGGTCCGGCCCGGGTAGGCGTCCGTTGTCAGCCGCACCTTCATGCCGGTCTTCAAACTGGCGAGGTCCTGCTGTGGCAGCGATAACTCGGCGTAAGTCGGCGAGAGCGCCTGCAGCGAAACAATCACCGTTTTGCCGGCGTCCACATACTCGCCCAGATTCACCTGCCGAATGCCCAGCCGGCCGGCAAACGGGGCGCGGATGGTCTTCTTGGCGATGGCCGCGCGGATGGCGTCCGCGCTGGCCTGTGTCTGCTTCAAGGTCGCCTCCGCGGTGTCGAGTTCGGACTGCGCCACGGTGTTGTTCGCGCGCAGTTCGCGGACGCGCGCGGCATTCACCCGGGCCAGTTCGACCTGCGCGTCGAGGGCCCGCAACTGGGCTTCCTCGGATGACGTGTCGAGGCGCACCAACAAGTCGCCCTGGGCGACGATGGCGCCGGATTCAAACGCAATCTCCACCACGTTGCCGGAGGCTTCGGCAGTCACGTTGACGCCTTGCACGGCGGTGATGGAACCGATTGCGGTCAGGGTGCGCTGCCATTTTTCCTCATGCGCCACGGCGGAGGAAACGGTTTCAGGTGGCTGTTGGTAAGCCTTGCCGGCATCAATCAGCTTGCGGATTTGCAGCGCTTTCACGCCGGCCAGTCCGCCCACCACGGCCAGGACGATGACTGCGGAAACAACGATTTTCGATTTCATGCGGAGATACTTCCTGATTCAAAAACAGCTTTGGGCCCGTTTCGGGGGCGCGCGCCGGCCACCTTCGGCCAGAACCGTTGCCAAGTCAAAAGCCGCGCGGCGCGACACCGCCTCAAACCTGACGAGGGGTGATTTGACCAGGCCGCGCGGCGCCGTTGGCCGTTAAATTCGCGGGACAGTAGGTAAACCGGGGAGAGAAGTCAAACACGTGTTTGAATTGTGCGGAGTCGTTACGCCGCAAGGTCATGGCGGGTTTGCCGGAATGAAAACCTCGACAGGCCGGCGCTTCCGTTCAAAGCTGCGCGGCGTGGCTGGCATTTGTATCCGGAACCTGACCAAGACGTTTCGTGCCTTGACCGCGGCGGGCGGCGCCATCACCGCCGTGGCGGGCGTGGATCTGCGGGTGACCGACGGGCAGTTGCTGACGTTGCTGGGACCGTCGGGTTGCGGCAAAACCACCTTGCTCCGCCTGATTGCCGGGCTGGAGACACCTGATGGCGGCACCATTGTCATCGCGGACATGAATCAGGCCGATGTGCCGCCCGAACGGCGCGACGTCGCAATGGTGTTCCAAACGCTGGCGCTGTTTCCCCACCTGACCGCGCGGCAGAATCTGGCTTTCGGCCTGACCCTACGGCGCCTGCCGGCGCCCGAAATCGAGGCGGAAGTGGCGACTGCCGCGCAATGGCTGGGGTTGACGGATTGCCTGGCGCGCCGGCCGGCGGAATTGTCGAGCGGTCAACGCCAGCGGGTCGCCTTGGGCCGCGCATTGATCCGCCGCCCCAAGGTGTTGTTGCTCGACGAGCCCTTTGCCAATCTCGACGCGCCGTTGCGCCGGGAATTGCGGCGCGAACTGCGGCGGTTGCAGCGCGAACTGCAATTGACCACGCTGCTGGTGACGCATGACCAGGCCGAGGCGCTGGCGCTGGGCGACCAGGTGGCGGTCATGAATCAGGGGCGGGTGGAGCAGGTGGCGGCTCCGGCCGAACTCCGGGCGCAGCCCGCGTCGGAGTTCGTGCGTGGCTTCCTCGATGGGGCGGCGATTTGAACTGGGCCACGGCCGGGCGGTCGCTAAACTTTTCCTCATGAATCAACTCGGGTTGCACGAATTTCATCAAGGCTTGGGAGCGACGTTCGACGTCGTGGCTGGTGCGGAAGTGGTGCGGGATTACGGCGACGCCGCGGCCGAGGGTGCGGCGCTGCATGGTGCGGCGGGCGTGCTGGACCTCAGCTTTCGCGGGCGCCTCTGCGTGCTGGGCGCGGATCGCCAGCGCTTCCTGAACGGCCAGGTGACGAACAATGTGAAGGAGCTTCAGCCCGGCCGGGGCTGTTACGCGGCGTTGACCACCAACAAGGGTCGTTTGCAATCTGATTTGCACATTCATTGTCTGGCGGAGGAACTGTTGCTCGATTTCGAGCCCGGGCTGATGCCGGTCGTGGTCGAGCGGCTCGAGAAATTCATCGTGGCGGACGACGTGCAAATCGTGGATGTCGCGCCGCATTACGGACTGTTGAGCGTGCAGGGCCCGCGGGCGGCGGCGGTGGTGACGGCGCTCGGTTTGTTTGCGGCGCTGCCCGACCAGGCTTATCGCTCGGTCCGCGTGACGGATGCCACGCTGGGTGAGATTTATTTGATGAACCTGCCGCGACTGAGGGCCGCCGGATTTGATTTGTTTGTGCCCGTGGCCGCGCTCGGAGCGGTGGCTGACAAATTGATCGCAGCCGCGCGGCAAAACGGTGGTGGGGCGTGCGGCTGGGCGGCGCTTGAGGCGGCGCGCATTGAGGCGGGCATCCCGCGGTTTGGAGCGGACATGGACGCAACGAATCTGCCGCAGGAAACCGGCATCGAGGCCAGTGCGGTCAGTTACACCAAGGGCTGCTACATCGGGCAGGAAGTCATCAACCGCATCCGCAGCTTTGGCCAGGTGACGCGCGCGCTGCGCGGGCTGCGACTGCCTGATGATTTGGCGGCATTACCCGAACACGGCGACAAGCTGTTTCACGATGGCAAGGAAGTTGGCCACGTGACGAGCGCGCTGGCTTCACGGCGATTGCAGGCCAATGTGGCGCTGGGTTACGTGCGCAAGGAGTGCAACGCGCCGGGCACCGAACTGGTCTGGCGCGGGGCGGCCGGGGAGGCGCCGGTGCGGATTGTGCCGTTGCCCTTTGCCGCGTGAAGCCGCGCCGCGGTTTCATTCAGGCGCGCTTGGGGCGGTTGCCGAGATGTTGCAGGGTTTCGCGGACGCGCAGGCGCATGGCCTCGCGTTCCTCCGCCGTCAGTCCCAGCGGATCGAAGCGCAGCCGGTAGTGGAGCGCGAGCAGGGCGAGTAACAGTTCCTGCAGCTCGTTGACGTGGCCGTCGCGCACGGCGCGTTGCAAAAACTGCCCCAGCGTTTCGCCCGGCGGCCGGATGAATCCGTAATCGGCCAGCCGCCGTTCCACGAGATAGAATTCCGAATCAAGTCCGAGCCGCATGGTGGCGGCCGCTTCGGCAGCCTGACGCTTCTTGGCGCGCTGGCCGGGCTTGTGGCGCAACAGCCGGTAAAGCAGGAACAGCAGCATCGGGCCGACGATCCACCAGATGTAATCGCGGAGATTGCTCTGGCCCCAACGCCACTTCAGAAACTCGAATTTCAGCCGGTTCCAGCCGTCCGAGAGAAATTGCAGCGGCGACGCGCGCCGGTTCTCCTCCTCGACCCAGGACGCGGGCGTGGTGTCGAAATCGTGCCACTGGTTGTTGTAGTAGGCGAGGCACCAGGCGTGGGCATGGCGTTCGCGCACCACATAACCCGGGCCGGCGGGTTCCTGCACCGACCAGCCAACGGCATAGCGCGCCGGAATGCCCAGCTGCCGCAACAACAGGACCGTGGCCGTGGCGAAGTATTCGCAATGGCCGCGGCGCGTTTGGAGGAGGAATTTGGCCAGCGGCGTGGCGTTGGTGGATTCGCGGCGGTTGTCCCGGCTGCCGAGCCACGTGGTGTAGGTGTAGTGGTCCTGAAAATACGCGCTGATGGTGCGCAGCTTCTGGTTGATCGATGCGCCCTCCGGGAACGCGAGATTGGTGATGACCTGGTTCAAGGCTGGCGCTTCCCGGTCCGGCACGCCATCTGGTCCGTCCTCGGCCGTAGGCGGTGCGTCAAAGGTGCCGAAGGGACCAAAGGACGCGTCGAACAGCACCACGCCGGGACCTTCGGCCATGACCATGCCGAGGCCGTTGGTTTTCACGGCGAACACCGGCAATTCCTCCATGCGGGTTACTCCCGAGGGCAGGGGCAGCAAATCCAGGCCGTCCTCCAGAAACGTTGCGATGTTGACCTTTTGCAGGGCGGGGGCGTTGCGCAGCACCCAGTTCGCCGTTTTCGGTTCGGGAAACAGCGGGATGAGCGTGGCCATGCCGCCCAGATCGGAGCGGTTGTTGCCGGCGGCCCAGATGGGGCTGCGATAAATGCGGTAGCTGGCCGTGCGCAACAAGCCGGGCGGCGGGGTGCCGTCCTTGGGCTCCAGGCGGATGACGATGCGGCCTGAGCTTTGAATTTTGCCGATCTGGCCGATGGCGGTGCTGGTTTCATTCGGGCTCGTGCGCCGGCCGCTCCAGCGCCACGGCCACTGCGGGGCGTAATTCTCCACGAAGCGCCGCAGCTCGCTCAACTGTTGCTGGCCGAGAAAACCGATCCCGCACGCGAGCAATCCGCTGATGGCCCAGACGGGCAGCCCGAACCGCCGGGACCGGCGCGTCCACAGCGCCCAGAGCAGCAATACCGCCAGGCCGATGAAAAAGGTGTTGGTGTCGTTTTGCGTGATGCTGGCTGAAATCAAACAGATGCCGAAGAACACCCACACGGCGTTCACGTCGCGATCGGCCAGCGGTCCCGGCGGGCGGCGCCGTTTGTGGCGCCGGGCAATCAGCGAGAAGACCGGCAGTTTCAGGCGGTCCCGGCGGCTGCACACCAGCGCGGCGGCGAAGGGGAAAAAAACCATCGGCAGCCAGCGAATCAGCGACGCGGCGGTTCGCTGGCTGGTTTCCCCCACCAGCCGTTGCGTCATGAGATTGGGATCCTCCGCCAGGCGGGTGATGGCAGCGGGCCCCTGATTGGCGGTGAACGCGTAAACGGACGCGGCGATGAAAATCAGGGTGCACAGGTTCCAGAGCCGGTTGAAGTCTTCATCCGTCAGCTCCCACCGGAACCGGATCAGCCGGGCGCCTTCGAGCACGATGGCCATCGCGCAGCCCATCCCGAACAGGTCGGTTTGCCAGCCCCAAAAAAGGAGCGTGGCGCCGAGCAGCATTGGCGGGAGTTTGATCATGGTGTCAGAGTCGGGCCAGACCCTCCTCCATGCGGTTGCATTCGAGCACGTGAAAATGCTCCGGGTCATCGCGCATCGGTCCCGCCTCAATGGTTTTCGCCCCGCCGGGCTCCACCACGAGCAGCACCAGCAGCGGCGTGCCCAGCAGGCGCAACTTGCGCACCAGTTCCTGACGCGCGGCATCCCAGTCGATCAGCACACAAATGCAGCCACTAACCCGCGCCGCGTGATTCAGCACGAGTTCCTCCAGGGCGCCGAACTGGTCGTGATTCTGGTTGGCCTGCACCGAGGCGAGCACTTCGAGCAGGTGGTCCGAGCGCGCCAGCCCGCGTCCCGCCGTCATGCAATACGCCTCTGTTCCGGCAAACAACAGGTCGAGCAGCGACTCCTGGGTCTGCACGGTGCACGCGAACGAGGCGGCCAGGCTCACTGCCTCCTCAAACACTTCGCTGTAAGGGTCCGAGCAAAAGGTGTCGAGCACGAGGGCGTGCCGGACAAAAAATTCATCCTCATACTCCTTCACGATGGGCTTGCCGGTCTTGGCCCAGCTCCGCCAGTGAATGTGCCGGTAAGGATCCCCGCGCCGGTAGTCGCGCAGGGACACGAACTCGTCGGACTGCCCCACGGAAGACGCCAGCGCCACCCCGCCTTGCTGGTATTTCATCGCGCCCGGCAACGCCACGGCTGGAATGAAGTAGCGCTTCGGCAGCGCCAGCATGGTTTGTGGCAACGGACGCTTTTTCAGCGCGCGAAACAGCCCCAGCGGATCCGTGCGCGCAATGGTTGCCGAGTGAAACCGGATCAGCCCGCGACGCAGCGGCGTCAATTGCACCTGCACTTCTGCGGCCTGGTGCGCGGGCAGCGGCGGAATCTCCACTTCGCTCACCCGGGCCATGCGGAACGGATTGCGCGTATGCCGCCGCCAGATCGGGATTTTGCGCAGCCGTCTTTCCTCGGCGCGCTGAAAGCCGATCCACTGGGCCAGCGAGGGCCGCACATCGGCCAGGGTTTCAATGAAGGTCAGGCCGGCCTGCGGCTGGGGCGTCTGATTGCGGACACTCACGCGGTAGCGGATCGGCGCGCCCACGGTGCAGAAGCGCGGCAGCATCCGTTCAATTTCAAACCTGCCGCGCAGCCACCACCCAAAGGCCAGCGCCACGAGCAGCAAGGCCAGCAGCAGGCAGAGCGCCTGGTAGGCCACGTTGTTCTCCGCGTCGAACGACAGGGGCAGCACGATGGCCAGCGCGGTCAACAATCCCAAACCAGCCGGGCTGAACCGCCGCCACACCCAGTTCCGCACCGCGGCGAACAGCCGGAAACCGTGGTAAAGCAGTTTGAAGATCGGACCCACAGACGGAACGGTGCCTCAAGCCGGCACCGGAATTTTTTTGATCACTTCGTTCACCACACCCTCGGGCGTCTGTCCGGAAAAGCGCGCCTGCGGCTCCATCACCAGCCGGTGCGCAATGACCGGGCTGGCCAGTTCCCGCACCTGCTCCGGGCTGACAAAATCCAGTCCGTCAAACATGGCCAGCGCCTGGGCGGTCTTCATCAACGCAATCGAGGCGCGTGGGCTGGCGCCCAGTTGCACCCCCGGCATGGACCGCGTCGCGCCGACCACGTCCACGACGTATCGTTTCAGTTCCTCGCTGATGCGCACGTGCTGGGCCGCCCGCCGGAGGGCAAGCACGTCGTCCAGGGTGACGCACGGCTTGAGCAAATCCAGCGGATGATGTTCCGCCTGCGCCGTCAGAATGGACACCTCGTCCCCCGCGCTCACGTAGCCCAGCTTGAACTCCATGGCGAAGCGGTCCATTTGCGCTTCCGGCAGCGGATAGGTGCCGCGGAATTCGACCGGGTTTTGCGTGGCGATGACGAAGAACAAGCCCGGCAGAAACCGGCGTTCACCATCCACGCTCACCTGGTTTTCGCCCATCGCCTCCAGCAACGCTGATTGCGTGCGGGGCGAGGCCCGGTTGATTTCGTCGGCGAGGAGAATGTTCGTGAAGATGGGGCCTTCATGGAACTGAAACGAGTGGTCCCGCTGATTGAAGATCGAAACACCCAGAATGTCCGACGGCAGCAAATCGGGCGTGAACTGCACCCGCTTGAATTGCGCGTCGATGGACCGGGCCAGCGCCTTCGCCAGCGTGGTTTTGCCGGTTCCGGGCGAATCTTCGAGGAGCACGTGGCCGCCGGCGGCGAGCGCGGCCAGCAGTTTGCGGATGGAACCGGATTGTCCCTGCATGACGCGGGCGATGTTTTCGGCGATGCGCTGGAAGGTTTCGCGGGCGGCAGGAATGGTTTTGGGCGTCATGGTGCGGTAACGGACCGTATGCGTTTCAATGCAACTCTTTGCTGCCACGGATTCATCCGGGGTGCAAGGGGTTTGTCGGAAAGGAGGGTTCAGGCCGCGGCGGCCGTTTCATGCAGGCGGCCAGTGGATTTTAACCGGGCCAATACTTTGTCCCACGTCTCCTGCTCGGCCGGGGAATGGATTTCGGGCTGAAAGCCGAATTGTAGATAGAGGTTGATGGCAGGCAGGCGGCCGGTCGAGGTCACCACGCAGGCCCGGTCGAATCCCAGCTCGCGCAGCCGATGACATACCGCCGCGAGCAGCGGTTTGCTCAAGCCAAGTCCCTGATAATGACGCATGATGGCCAGCCAGAAGACGCGGCCCCACGGGCCGCCCAGCCGCTCCGGGGCCGACCAGGCCGTGCCGGTGCCAATGACCCGGCCCGCGGCGTCCTGCAAGTAGCACTGGCAGCGCGCCAGATGCTTGAAGTCCGTGCCGAACTCGTGCGTAAAGAGCACCGGAGTAATTTCGTTGAACGGATCGGCGTCGTGATGGATGCGCAGCCAGTGGGCGGCGTCGCCCGGGCAAAACCAGCGGAGCGAGTAGCCCGGCGGAGGTTGCACTTCCGGCAGGCCGTTCAAGTTTGGACGGGCGAGTTCCAACCGGAGATTCTGACAGACAAAATCCATGACCTACCCTAGCAGGCTAGCTCACTCACGCGCGGGCAGCAACGCTTTCCACCGGCGGTTGCCGCTTGTCATCGCTCCGGTGACTCCCCTAAGTTGCAGCGGGTTGAACAAATTATGTGCGGCATCGTAGGCTACATCGGGAAAAAAAACGCGGCGCCCCTGCTGATTGAGGGTTTGCGCCGGCTTGAATACCGCGGCTACGACTCGGCCGGCGTCTGCACCCTGGCCGACGAGATCCTGGAACTGCGCAAATCCGCGGGCCGGGTGGACAAGCTGGCGGAACAGCTCCGGGCCAGGCCGCTGCGCGGTTCGGTGGGCATCAGTCACACGCGCTGGGCCACGCACGGCGCCCCCACCGACGCAAACGCGCATCCGCATCTGGACGAATCCGGCCGGATTGCCATCGTGCACAACGGCGTGGTGGAGAACTACGACCGCCTCAAGCAGCGCCTGATTGCAGCGGGCCATACCTTTCACTCGCAGACCGACACCGAGGTGCTCGCGCACCTGATTGGCGAGCATTACGCCAAACTCAAAGGCCAGCCCGCGGAAAATGGTCACCCGCTGACGCAGGCCGTGCTCAATGCGCTCAAGGAGGTCATCGGCACCTACGGCATCGCCGTGATTTGTCAGGATTTTCCTGGCGTCATGGTGGGGGCGCGGCGCGGCTCGCCACTGATAGTCGGTGTCGGCAATGGAGAAAACTTCCTCGCCAGCGACGCCAGCGCCATCGTCGCGCACACCCGGCAGGTCATCTACCTGAATGACTACGACGTGGTGACGTTGACGCCGGAGGGCTATTCGCATGCGAGCCTCGGCACGGACACGCCGGCGTTGCAGGTGAGCCAGATTGAGTTCGATGCGGACGCGGTGGAGAAGGGTGGGTTCGCGCACTTCATGCTCAAGGAGATTTTCGAGCAGCCGCGTTCGATTGAAAACGCGCTGCGGGGCCGCATTGATTACGAAGAGGCGATGCCCAAGTTTGGCGGCTTGAACATGACGCCGGCCGAATTGCGCGCGGTGGACCGTATCGTCATCACCGCCTGCGGCACCAGCTGGCACGCCGGCATCGTTGGTGAATACTTGATGGAGGAATTCGCGCAAATCCCGACCGAGGTCGAATACAGCAGCGAATTCCGCTACCGCAATGCGCCGCTCGACAAGCACACGCTGGTGCTGACCATCACGCAAAGCGGCGAAACCGCCGACACGCTCGCCAGCCTGCGCGAAGCCCGGCGGCGCGGCCACAAGGTGCTCTCGATCTGCAACGTCGTCGGCAGCACCATCGCCCGCGAAGCCGACGGCGGCATTTACCTGCACGCCGGACCGGAGATCGGCGTGGCCTCGACGAAGGCATTCACGTCCCAGGTGTCCGTGCTCACCTTGCTGGCGCTCCTCATGGGACGGATTCGCACCTTGTCCCACGCCCGGGCCGCCGCCGTCATCAAGGCGCTCGAGGCCGTGCCCGGACAGATCCAGCAGATTTTGCAGCAGAACGACGCCATCCAGCGCATCGCCCAAAAATACGCCCGGGCGGAGGATTTTTTGTTTTTGGGCCGCGGCTACTGTTATCCTGTCGCCCTCGAAGGCGCGCTGAAGCTGAAGGAGATTTCCTACATTCACGCCGAGGGTTATCCGGCCGCCGAAATGAAGCACGGACCAATCGCGCTGATTGACGAAAAGACGCCGACGGTCTTCCTGGTGCCGCGCGATTCGCTCTACGACAAAACCTTCAGCAACGTGGAGGAAATCAAGGCGCGCAAGGGGCCGGTCATTGCCATCGCGACGGAGGGAGACGACCAAATCCGCCGCAAGGCCGACGACGTGATTTATCTGCCCGCCACCCTCGAATCGATCTTCCCGTTGCTGGCGACCATCCCGCTGCAATTGCTGGCCTACCACACCGCCGTGGCGCGGGGTTGCGATGTGGACAAGCCGCGCAATTTGGCCAAGAGTGTCACGGTTGAATGACGCGGCCCGCAAAATTCCGGGAACCAACCGGCGGCGCCGCGCTCTTACGCTGGAAGGGTTGAACCATGAATCTGTTGCCTGAAAATGCGGCTCACTGGCATCTCGTCCTGAACCACCTGCCGGTGGTGGGCAGTCTGGCCGCGCTGCTCCTGCTCGTCTGGGCGTGGCTCAAGAATGCCGACGACCTCAAGCGCGTGGCGTTGATGGCGCTCGTGCTGGTGGGGCTGGTGGCGGTGCCCGCGTATCTGACCGGCGATCCCGCCGAGCATTCCCTCAAAGGGCTGCCCGGCATCAGCAGCCGCTGGATGGCCAATCACGAGGACGCCGCCGAATTTGCGCTCTGGGCGGCGATCATTGTGGGGGTGGCCGCGCTGGCCGCATTGATTGTTTTCCGCAAGAAGCTCTCCCTGCCGCGCTGGGTGATTGGCGTGTTCCTGCTCCTGAGCCTGGGCCTGTGCGGCATCATGCTGCGCACGGCCAATCTCGGCGGCAAAATTCACCACCCGGAAATCCGCGCCTACGATGCACCCGGCGCGGCGACGGCGGTGGAGTATTGAGCGGCCCGGCGCCGTTCAATCCGCCTGCTTCCACTTTTCCGACTCGTCCGTCTGCGGTTGCAGCAATCGGACCATCAGCGGCACGCTTGCAATCGTTTCCTCGCCCAGCGTCACGTCAATGGCGTAAAGCCCCGGTGCGGCGAACTTGAGTTGCTGGATGTTGATGATGAAATTGCGCGTGCCAAAATGTGTGTCCTCCGGCATCGCGACTTCCACGGGGATGTCCATGCTCGGCATGATCGGCCGGCCGTCCGCGTCCACAAAGTGCAGCTTGAGCAGGTGGGCGCCCTCGTCACCGCTGGTGAAGGTCACGCGCAGGGCGATGGCACATTGCGGATGCACGGCGGGCAACGCCTGCGCATAAATCGTGTCGAAGGCGCCGAGGAGATTCAGTTTGCCGTGATCGTCTGTTGCTGCGTCGCACAAGACCGCCACCTGAATGTTCATAAGTCAATAAAGCCACGAATTCCGGCATTCCGCACGAATTTCTTTTTTAACCGCCGGCCTGCTTGGCCGTGTCGTCCGGCGTGATGGGCTGGGTCAGCCGCGCGACGAGAAAGGCCTTCAGTTCGGCGGCGATCTTGCCGCCGAAGCCCGGCACTTCGGCGATTTGTTCCTCGCTCGCCAGCCGCAGCCGTTGCAGCGAACCAAACTTCTTGAGCAACGCCGCCTTGCGTGATTCACCGATGCCCGGGAACTCGTCCAGCAGGCTCTCGGAAATTTTCTTCAAGCGCAGTTGCGCGTTGTAGCTGTTGGCCACGCGATGCGATTCGTCGCGGATGCGCTGGAGCAGCTTGAGCGCGCTGTTGTCCTGGTCCAGCCGCAGCGGCAGGGCCGCGCCGGGGCGGTAAATCTCCTCGAATTCCTTGGCGAGGCCGATGATGGGAATGCGCTCCAGCCCGAGCTTCTTCAACTCCGCGCAGGCCGCGTTGAGCTGCCCCCTGCCGCCGTCAATCACGATCAAGTCGGGCAGGGCGAGGGCCGAACGCGGGGCCGGACGCGCCGCGCTGGCCGGCGCTTCCTCGTGGGCTTTGAGTTGTTCGAGGGCCTCGCGCGGATTGGCCATCATTTCGCGGAGTTCCTCGACGATGGCCTGCTTCGCTTCAAGATCGGGCTCCGTTTCCGCCGCCTGGCCGGGGCCGCGTTCCGCGCCTTCCTTGAGCAGCCGTGCATAGCGGCGCTGGACCGCTTCCGCAATGCACGCGAAGTCGTCCTGGCCTTCGACCGTCTTGATGCGCAGGCGGCGGTAGTTGACGCGATCCGGCCGGCCGTTGCGGAAGGCGACCACGCTGGCGACCTTGAGCGTGCCGCTGATGTTGGAAATGTCGAAGCCCTCGATGCGCACGGGCGCCGCGGGCAGGCCGAGCACCCGGGCGAGTTCCAGATTGTCGCGCTCGGGCATGACGGCGACCGGCAGATTCCAAGGCGTCCGCTCAAAGCGCGTGGTCCGCGCGGTGGACTGCTTGAGGGCGGTGATGGTGTCGCGCAGTTCGGCGGCTTTTTCGTATTGCTGCGCGGCGGCGGCCTTGCGCATTTCGGTTTCGAGTTGCGTGCTCAATTCCTCGCACTGGCCGTCGAGGAACTCACACGCCGCCTGCACTTGTTCCAGATATTGTTCGCGCGTCACGTTGCCGATGCATGGTGCGGTGCACCACTTGAGGTTGCCGTAGAGGCAGTGTTTGTAGTCCTGCGGTCCGGGCGTAAGCGGCCGGCAGCCGCGCAGATTGAACTGCCGCCGCATCAACGTCAGCGTGTTGCGGATGGCGCCCGCGTTCGGAAACGGCCCGAAATAACGCGAGCCGTCGTCGGTGCGGAGGCGCGTGAAGGAAAAGCGCGGGATTGGATCGTGCAGGTTCACCTTCAACATCAGGAAGCGTTTGTCGTCGCGCAGGTCGATGTTGAATTTGGGCTGGAGCTCCTTGACGAGTTTGCTTTCGAGCAGCAGCGCCTCCGGTTCGCTGCGGACGACATGCACGTCGAGGTCGTGGATGGCGTCGGTCAGCGCGCGAAATTTCAAATCCCATCCCATGCGTCGCGACGGCTGGAAATACGTCATCACCCGCTTGCGCAGGTCGCGGGCCTTGCCGACATAGATCACCGTGCCGAAGCGGTCCTTCATCAGGTAAACGCCCGGTCGATGCGGCAGGTCCGCCAGCTTTTTTCGCACCTGTTCGGTCACGGTCATGCGCAAATTTTGCGCAAAGTTGCCGCGCCGCAACGCAATTATTTCTCACTGCGCAGATTCACCGGGAAAAACTGAATGAACACTCGCGTTTCGAGTCCAAACGCCTACGTTGTCGCCGCGGTTGGACGGCGCTGCCAAACCGGCGTCTGGCCAGCCGGCGCCAATTTCAAAATCGCATTGCATGAGCACAAGTTCATCTCGTTGGGGCGGCCGGCTGCTGCTGGCGCTGGTGGTGGTGGGAGCGGTTCTGGCCGGACTTTGGTTTTGGAAGCGCCCGCGCGAGGCCGCGGTTGAATATCAAACCGCGGCGGTCACGCGGGGCGACGTCGTGCAGGTGGTCACCGCGACCGGCCAGTTGAATCCCGTCACGAACGTCACCGTTGGCAGCCAGATTTCCGGCATCATTCAGAAGCTCGGCGCGGACTTCAACACGCGCGTCAAATCCGGTGATGTCATCGCCCAGCTCGACCCGGCCACGTATCAGGCCAACGTCGCTTCGGCACAGGGTGATCTCGCCAACGCCAATGCCAGCCTCGAACTGGCGCAGGTCAACTTTCGCCGCTCCGACGAGCTGTTCAAGAGCCATCTGATTTCCCAGTCGGATTACGACAATGCCGTGGCCTCGTTGCATCAGGCCCAGGCCCAGGTGCAAATCAAGGAGGCCGCGTTGCAGCGCGCCAAGGTGGACCTCTCGCGTTGCACGATTTACGCGCCGGTGGATGGCATCGTGATCTCGCGCAGCGTGGATGTGGGACAGACCGTGGCCGCCAGCTTGAGTGCGCCGACGCTGTTCGTCATTGCCAACGACCTCAGCAAAATGCAAATCGACGCGAACGTTGCCGAAGCGGACGTCGGCGGCGTGGAGGTTGGACAGGATGTGGATTTCACGGTGGACGCCTTTCCGTATCGGACCTTTCACGGGAAGGTCACTCAAGTGCGCAACGCGCCGACGACGGTCCAGAACGTGGTCACCTACGACGCGGTCATCGGCGTGGACAATGCCGACTTGAAGTTAAAACCCGGCATGACGGCGAACGTGTCCATCATCATTGCCAGGCGCGAGAATGCCCTGAAGATTCCCAATTCGGCCCTGCGTTTTCGCCTGCCGGAAACCGGTGGCGGCGGAAGGACCAACGGCATGGCCATGGCGCCTGCTGCGGGTGGCCGCGGGGCCGGTGGCGCGGGAGCGGCTGGCGCAGCCAGCGCCGGGCACGGTCGCGGCAAGGGCGAACACACCGGTCGCCGCACCATTTATGTGCTGCCCGTCGCGGGCGCCGGCCACGAAGAGTCCGTGAAACCGGTGGCCGTGCAAATCAAGACGGGCATTGGCGACGGCATATACACTGAAGTGGTGGAGGGGCTGAAAGAAGGCGATGAGGTCGTGACGGGCAGTTCGGCCCCCAGCGCGGCGCGCGCGAACGGGGCGAATCCCTTCGGCATGCAACGCCGGCGCTTCTGAGGTTTTCACGTCGCTCATGAGCAACGCGGTTCTGAAACTGGAGGAGGTGCACCGGATTTACCACACCGGCGAGGTGAAGGTGCATGCCGTGCGGGGCGTCAACCTCGACGTGGGCCCGGGCGAATTCGTCGCCGTCATGGGCGCCAGCGGCTCCGGGAAATCCACCCTGATGAACATGCTGGGCTGTCTCGACCGGCCTTCACGCGGCCGCTATCTGCTCGACGGCGTGGATGTTTCCGGGCTCGATCGCGATGCGCTGGCCGATTTGCGGAACCAGAAAATCGGCTTTGTGTTTCAGGGGTTCAACCTCCTTTCCCGCACCACGGCCCTCGAAAATGTCGAGCTGCCCATGTTTTACCGGCGGGATCATCTGGCCGGCCATCACCGCCACGAGCGGGCCATCCAGGCGCTGGACCTGGTCGGCCTGTCCGCCCGGGCGGACCACCATCCGAGCCAGCTCTCCGGCGGCCAGCAGCAGCGCGTGGCCATCGCCCGGGCGCTGGTGAACCAGCCGGCGATTCTGCTCGCCGACGAACCCACCGGCAATCTCGACACGCAGACCAGCATTGAAATCATGGGCGTGTTTCAAAAGCTCAACGACCAGGGCATTACCATCGTGATGGTGACGCACGAAATCGACATCGCGCATTATACCAAACGCATGGTGGTGATGCGCGACGGGCTCGTGCAAAGCGACCGCGCCGTGGACCGCCGGCTCAACGCGGAGACGGAATTGAGCCGCCTGCACGAGGAGCAAAAGGCCGTGCACCTCCAGCCATGAGACTGTTCGCCACGCTCAAAATCGCCCTGCGCGCCCTGCGCCGGAACAAGCTGCGCACGTTGCTGACCATGCTGGGCATGATCATCGGCGTTGGCTCCGTCATCACCTCCGTGAGCATCACCAACGGCGCCCGCTCGCAGGTGGAAGACCAGGTGGCCAGCCTCGGGCAGAATGTCATCACGGTGTTTGCCGGCAGTTTCACCGCCGGCGGCGCCCGCGGCGGCTGGGCCAGCGCGCAGTCGCTTTCCCCGGAGGACGCGCAGGTCATCAAGAGCCAGGTGGACGGCGTGGTTGCGGTGAGTCCCGAGGTGCGGGACCGCAATCAGGTTCTCGGCAACGGACTGAACTGGAACACGCAGGTCAACGGGGAGTCGCCCGATTACCCGCAGATTCGCAGCTGGCCGGTGGCAGAGGGCGCGATGTTCACGGACCAGGACGTGCGCAGCATGGCCAAGGTGGCCGTCATCGGCAAAACCGTGGCCGACGAATTGTTTCCCAATGAAGACCCGCTCGGCCAGACGCTGCGCATTCGCGACATCCCGTTCAAGATCGTGGGGGTGCTCGCGGAGAAGGGCTTCAACCTGTTCGGACAGGATCAGGATGACGTGGTGATCATTCCCTACACCAGCCACATGCGCCGCGTGTCGCGCCGCACCTACGTCAACTCCATCCTCGTGCAGGCGGTTTCGGCGGAGGCAATTCCGAAGGTGCAGGAGGACATCACCGCCCTGCTGCTCGACCGCCGGCGCAACCACGAACAGGACTTCACCGTGCGCAACCAGGTGGAACTCGCTGAAATGGCCACGTCCACCTCGCGCATCATGTCGGTCCTGCTCGGCGCGATTGCCAGCGTGTCGCTCGTGGTCGGCGGCATCGGCATCATGAACATCATGCTCGTCAGCGTGACGGAACGGACACGGGAAATTGGCATCCGCATGGCCGTCGGCGCCCGGGGCAACGACATCCTGATACAATTCCTCGTCGAGGCGGTCACCTTGAGCGCCATCGGCGGGCTGGCCGGGATCGCGTTGGGCATGGGCGCCTCGCAGATTGTGGCCAAGGCCACCGAATGGCCCACGTTGACGCCCGTGTCGTGGATTGGCATCGCCTCGCTCTCCGCGGCGCTGGTGGGCGTGGTGTCCGGCTTCTATCCGGCCTGGAAGGCCTCGAAGCTCGATCCCATCGAAGCGTTGCGCTACGAATAGCCACAGCAAACCAAGCGTGGGAAAATGTGGGAAAGTTGGCTGTCCGACATGGATTCGAACCATGAATAACGCCTCCAAAGGGCGCTGTGTTACCGTTACACCATCGGACAACCCGGCGAAAACCTAGCATCCACCTTTCGCGGCGCAAACCAAATTTCCCACGCCCACGACCGCTCCGGCGGGGCGTTATTTCTCCGCAATGCTGACCTCAAGCGGTGACGCCACGCCTTGGGCAAATTCGTCCACGTATTGTTTCCACGCGGCGGCGGAAGTGATCTGGCCGGCCTTGTCCCAGCAAAAGCCCGCCCAGTAGGAAACCGTGTGTTGAGGGGTGCATTTGACGAGCAACAGGTTGTTGACCTTGTCCTGCGTCTGCTTTTCCAGAGCGGCGGGGTCCACGATGACCGCGATGCCCTGTTGGCCGGCTTTTTTCTCCATGTTCTGCCAGCTCAGCATCCAGCCGCGTCCGGCGTCCGCCTCCGTGGCTTCGCCGCCCACTTTCTTGAGGCCGATGCCCGAGGTCAGCGTCACGGTTTTGCCCGGCCCGGGATAGGGTTTGTAAATGCTTTCGAAATGGTCGAGCTGCGAACCGGCATCCAGCGTGATGCGTTTCGTTTCGGAAACGCTCATGCCGTTCACGTCGAACGGGGCGTAATCCAGCTCAAACAGCACGCGAATCGGGCCGTTGGCCAGCACGCGCGAGTGGATGAAACATCGCGCGGTCCAAAGCTGGTCGGCGGCCCACAGGCCGTTGCCGCCGCAGCCGCGCGTGCGGCCGGCGGAATAGAAGTCCGCGCCCTCGCCGGTGTCTTCGTGGTAGTGGTCGGTGAGATACCAGTCGTTGATGACCAGGCGTGACGTGCGTTTGGACCAGATGTCGATCGTGCTGCTGGACAGCGGTTCGCCTTCCCACGTTTCGAGCGCGTGCCCGTAGGTGCGGTGCGCGATGCGGTCGTTTTCCCAGGCAAAATCGTCGAAGCGCTCGCGGACAAACCGGCCGAAGGCCTTGAACTGGTCCTTGGTGTATTCCTGCTTTTTGCCCGCCGACACGGTGAAGGTTTTCGTCTCGTTTGCGCCGAAGTCAGCCTGGAAAATCACCTGGTCCGCCGTGTGAAACGCGTCGTAATCCGTGTCCACGGCCTGGCACACCAGCTCGTGACCGGCGCTGTCCGTGACGTGCACGCGGTCGAGTTCCTTGACGCCCAGCGGGGCGAGCTGCGCGGCGGTTAGTTCGATGGTTTGACTGGTGCGTGCGAATGGCAGTGTGTTGCGGGCGGTGACCGTGAGCAGGGCGGCATGGCTCACCAGCGGGAGCGTGGCCACGAACGACAGGGCGAGCAGACGGGGGAGCGGGTTCATAATGCGGCGGATTGTGCGCGGACCTGGTTCACTTTTCCAGTTTCTTCACCTCGGCATTTTGTTCAATGACCGGCGGACCCTGTTGCGCGGCAATCTTGACGTTTCGCAGTTCGACACCGCGGGCGTTGCGGATTTCGAGGCCGGTTTTTTCCGCAGTCAGAGTGACGTTTTCGAGGAGGACGTTTTCGATGTTGCTTTCCGGCAGGCCGACGATGACGCCGATGGCCTTGCTGCTTGAACCCGTCACGTTGCGCAGGGTGATGTTCCGGTATTGCGGTGTGGTGGCGGTCACGGGCTGGGCGTCGTCCGTGGCCGGGATGCGCGGGTAGTAACTGGTGATGGTGATGGCGCCGCGCACGTTCTTCATGGTGATGTTTTCGCAAACCAGGTTCTCCACCGTGCCGCCGCGTTTGCGGTCGGATTTGATGCGGATGCCGTTGTCGGTGTCCTCGAAGGACACGTTGCGGACGAAGACGTTCTTCACACCGCCGACGGTTTCGCTGCCGATGCTCATGCCGTGGCCGTGTTTGAAGGTGCAATCTGTGACGGTGATGTTCTCGCAGGCAAATTCACGGCCTGCGACTTTCTTGCCTGACTTGATGGCGACGTTGTCATCCCCGACGTCGATGAAGCAGTTCGTGATGGTGACGTTGCGGCAGAGGCTGGGGTCGATGGCGTCGGTGTTGGCGGCTCGTTCCGGCGCAAGAATCTTGATACCTTCAATCCACACGTCCTCGCACTCGGTCGGCACGAGGTGGAATTTCATCGAGTTCTGAATCGTGATGCCGGTGATGCGGAGATGGTTGATGCGCTTGGGCACGATCAGGTTGGGCCGCGGCAGCGTGTAACCGGACACTTTGCGGCGCGCCTCCTCCGCGGCTTCCCACCAGACCGAGCCATTCCCGTCGATGGTGCCCTGGCCGGTGAGGGCCAAGTTCTCAGAATCCTGAAGGGTGAGGAAGGGGACGAAGTCACCCCCGCTCCGGGCGGCCCGCCAGTCGCTGCCGCCCGATTTCAGGAACGCGGCCTGGTTGGTGGTGGCGAAGAGCGTGGCGCCTTGCTCCAACCGCACCGTGACGTTGTTGCCGCGCAAGGTGAGCGGGCCGCTCACGTAATTGCCGGCGGGGAAGACGATGGTGCCGCCGGTCTTTCGGACGGCATCGAAGGTCTTTTGAATGGCCGCCGTGTCGAGCGTAGTGCCGTCGCCCGTGACGCCCATTTCGCGGACGTTCAGCACGGTCTCGGCGGCCGGCGCAGTAAGGTCGAACAGCAAGGCGGCGGCGATCAACAATCCATTCAGGGCAGGTGAGGTTTTCATGGGATGAATTTCCCTGAAGGTGGCGCCCGCGCGGCGCCGGTGATGGGGCGATTACGGTTTGGGCTTCCAGTGATCCTGACAGGCCAGGACCTGGTTTGGGTCGGACAACGCGGCGGCTTCGGCGCGGGAGAGTTGCCGCGACGCAGGATTGCGCTGGCTCACGTCCAGCGGCCGGCCGTCGAGGGTGGTGCTGTTGAACTCGTAGAGGCGCAAATGCGCCCGGTCCTCGCCGCGAATTTGCCAGCCGGCGGCGGGAATGTGGGGGGCCATCTGGCAGTTGAGAAACGCTACGGCGCTGCCGGGGAAGCGGTCCGTGCCGATGCGTGCGAGCCAGTTGCGCTTCACGTCCGGCGCCGCAGTCAGCCGGCAGTGGGAAAACACAAAGCCGAATTGGTCCTCGGGGTTGCGGGACGTGACGTAATAACCGTCGTGCATCGCCTTCAGTTCGCAGTTCTCGAAGAACGTCACGCCATGCCCCCAGATGAAGTCCACGTCGCCTTCCACGTAACAGTTCGCGACGTAAACGCGGCCGTTCAACAGCAGGGTGTCCTGAAAGCTGTAAAAGTCGCAGTCGCGAATCGTGCAGCGCTGGCCACTCAGACGCAGCGCCTCGGCCTGTGAGCCGCGATACGGCGTGGTGTTGCGGATCGTCAGGTTCTCGAACGTCACATCGTCGGCATCCGCGCTGATGAACGGGCGCATCATGCGGCCGGGGTTCAGCTTGTCGTTGTTGCGGCCGGCGAGAATGGATTCCTTGCGGTCCTCGCCAACCACGCGGATGCGGTTCCGGCCCGGCCCGAGATAGGCGACGGCATCGTAGGTGCCCTTGCGGATGTAGATCTCGAACGGCGTGTAGTTGTCCTCGGGGATGTAATCCGCCGCGCCTTGCAACGTGCAGAAATCGCCGCGGCTGTCGGGGGCGACTTCGAGCCGCGTGCGATTCTTCGGCAGCGGCGCGCGGGTGGTGAACAGCCACTCGCCGTTCGTCATGCTCCCGAACGCCTCGCCGCCGGCCGATTTGAACACGCCGGGTTCGATGACCACGGCAAAGGTGGTGTTCGTGGCGCCCTCGAGCACATGGGCGCGAAGCTGGACGGTGATCGTGTTGCCATCGATGCGGAAGGGCTCGTAGCGCAGCAGCTTGGTGCCGAACAAATTTGTCCAGCCGCCGTCCGCGACCTCAAGCGCGTCCACGATTTTGCCGTCGTTCATCCGCACGACCTTGAGTTGGCCGGTGTTTCCCAACGTCACCGGCGCGTTGAAGGTCAGCCGCAATGGCGTGTCGGGGCAGATGCCGGCCGCGTGGTCGACGGGGTAACGATTCGTGACGGCGAGTTCTGCGTGGGTGGTGAAGCAAAACAGCGCGGCCGCGAGCGGGACGATGGCGCCGGGATGGATGCGATTGGTCATCTCGGATTTTGGAACGGCGGCCCTGATGTGTTTACTTTTGCTTCCGGCCCGGCCTGGCCTTGGGGCCGGCGGCGATCGCTTTGGTGCCGGGAAAGTTCAGGTATTGCCGCGCATTGGCGTAGCAGATGTTGCGGATCATCGGGCCGACGAGGGCGTCGTCATTCGGGATTTCGCCGTTTTCGATGTCGCGGCCGATGAGGTTGCAGAGCGTGCGGCGAAAATATTCGTGACGGCAGTAGCTCATGAACGAGCGCGAATCCGTGACCATGCCGACGAACCGCGAGAGCAGGCCGAGGTTCGAGAGCGCGTTCATCTGCCATTCCATGCCTTCCTTCTGATCCAGGAACCACCAGCCGGAACCGAACTGGATTTTGCCGGGGATGGTGCCGTCCTGGAAGTTGCCGATCATCGCGGCGAAGGCGTAGTTGTCCGCCGGATTGAGGTTGTAAATGATCGTCTTCGGCAGCGTGTTGTCGGCGTCGAGCCGGTTGAGATACGCGGACAACGCCTGGCCCTGGGGAAAATCGCCGATGGAATCAAAGCCGGTGTCCGGTCCGAGCTGCGTGAGCAGGCGGGTGTTGTTGTTGCGGAGCGCGCCGAGGTGAAGCTGCTTGGTCCAGCCTTTCGCCGCATCGAGCTGGCCGAAGAACACCATCATGAACGAGGCAAATTGCGCGTGCTCGGCCGGTGAAACCGCCCGGCCCCGGCGCGCCTTCGCGAAGATGGCGCCGGCCGTCTTCGCGTCGCAGAAATCGGCAAAGCAATGGTTCATGCCGTGATCCGAGAGCCGGCAACCATTGGTGTGGAAGAAATCGTGCCTCTGACGGAGCGCGTCGAGGAAGCCCGCGAAACTGCCGATGTCCACATTGCTGGCGGCGGCGAGCTGCTCCACCCAGGCATTGAAGCCCGCGGGCTGGTTCACGGTGAGCGCCTTGTCCGGCCGGAAGGCCGGCAGCATCCGCGTGGGATGACCGGACGTGGCGAACTGCCGGTGCCAGCGCAGGTCATCCACCGGGTCGTCCGTGGTGCAGACGTGCGTGACCCGAAATTTTTTGAGGATGCCCTGCGTGGTGAGCGCGGGCGTGCCGAGCTTTTCATTCGCCTTTTTCCAGACGCGTTCGGCGGCGGCTTCACTGAGCAGCTCGTTGATGCCGAAGTAGCGGCTCAATTCGAGGTGCGTCCAGTGGTAGAGCGGATTGCGCAATGTGTGCGGCACGGTGGCGGCCCACGCCTTGAACTTCTCGAACGGACTGGCGTCGCCCGTGCAATAACGCTCGGCCACGCCGTTCGAACGCATGGCGCGCCACTTGTAATGGTCGCCCTCGAGCCAAATTTCGAAGAGGTTGTTGAACTGCCGGTTCTCCGCGACGTCCTTCGGCGGCAGGTGGCAGTGGTAGTCGAAGATCGGCTCCGGCTCCGCGAACCGGTGGTAGAGGCGGCGCGCCGTGCGGGTGTGGAGCAGGAAATTGTCGTGAGTGAATTTCATGTTCGATCCAGTAAAACAGGTCCTCAGCCGGCCGCAATCGCGATGCGCCGGCCGGCGGTGGAATTTGAAGCGCCGCGGAAAACGTCAGCAGGCTTGGTTGACAAGATAAGGGGGTTACGGTGCGTTGAGGATGCCGCTTTTTTGCAGAACGGCGTGACTTTTCTGCACGGCGCCGTCGGCGGGCCCGCGCCGGGATGCAGAAAATTCACGGGCCATTGCAAATATTCCATGCGGCAGACCGGCCGCGACTTCGTTAAATTGGCGCCGGACCATGAGCACTGTTCTCAAGATCAGCAAATACACCCTGGGCGTCGGCGACCGCTTCGCGCACCAGGCCGCCGCCCAACTCCAGGCCTGCCTGCTCGCC